>NZ_PSUU01000041.1:0-35163 GCF_002932015.1 Rathayibacter sp. AY1H3 | reverse complement strand
GGTCACCGCGGTCGCCCGCGCGATCGCGATGCAGCTGACCACCACCGATCCCGCCCAGCGCGAGCTGGTCGAGCGGCTCGGCGGCTGCGACCCGGTGGTCGTGCAGGCCGCGGCCAGCGCGCACGACCTCGGCCACCCTCCGTTCGGCCACCTCGGCGAGCAGGCGCTCGACCGCCTCGCGCGCGAGCGGCTGGGGCTCGCGGAGGGCTTCGAGGGCAACGCGCAGTCGTTCCGGATCCTCTCCGAGCTCGACGTCTGCGAGACGGTGGAGGTGGGGCTGAACCTCACCGCCGCCTCCCGAGCCGCCGTGCTCAAGTACCCGTGGGGGCGGACGGTCCACCGCCCCGGCATCGACTCCGCCGACCCGACCGAGCTGCCCCGCGGCTCGACCGCCAGCCGGTGGGAGACCGCACCGCCGAAGTTCTCGGCATACACGCTCGACCTCGACGACCTGCTCGACGCCCGCTCCGGCTTCGCCGCGATCGCCCCCTGGCAGCAGACCCTCGAGTGCTCGGTGATGGACGTCGCCGACGACATCGCCTACTCGCTGCACGACCTCGACGACTTCTACCGCGCGGGAGTGCTGCAGCAGGCGGCCGTCGCCGTGGAGTTCCGCGCGTTCCTCCGCGAGCAGAACGCGCTCGCCGCCCTCGACGCCGAGGAGCTGTGGGCGCGCGCACCCGGGCACTCGCTCGAGATGCTCCGCCGGAGGCTCGTGGCCCGCGACCCGTGGATCGCGAGCGACGAGCACTTCCGCGCCTCCGTGGAGCGGGTGTCGACCGAGCTGGTCGAGGGGCTCCTCGCGCTCCCGTTCGACGGATCGACGCGTACCGAGCGCGCGATCGAGGCCTTCGTCTCCTCCTGGATCGGCCGCCTGCAGCGCTCCGTGGTGGTGCTCGCCGAGCCGAACGTCCGCTCGGGCCACCTCTCCCTCCTCCCCGACGCCTGGCACGACGTGGCCGTGCTGAAGTTCGTGCACACGCGCTTCGTGATCGACCGGCCGGACTTCGCCACCTACCAGCGCGGCCAGTCGCAGGTGCTCGAGACGCTGGTGACCCACCTCGACGCCTGGCTCGAGGACCCGCGCGACGGCTCGCGGGCTCCGCAGAAGCTGCTCGACCTGATCGAGCTCGCGACCGACGGCTACTTCCGCCTGCGCGCCGACCACCCCGACTGGCTCCCGGCGGACGAGCGCGGCCGGCCGACCTCCGACCCGGCCGCGCTGCAGCGGCTCGGCCGGGGGCGCGGTGTGGTCGACTACGTCGCGACCCTGACCGACGAGCAGGCGATGGCGCTCGCCGCCCGCCTCCGCGGCGATCGCGAGCCGTGGGCGATGGGGACCTGACGCCCCGGCGGGTGGGTTGACACCGCGCGTCGCGTGTGGCCTCGGCGGCTCCTCGCCCGTCGTTCCGGGGGAGGAGCCTCCGCCGGGCCGCCGAGGACGCGTTCCGCGACCGCCCAGCGGGCGTCCAGGAAGCGCAGCCTGAACGACAGCGTAAAATCACGGAGTCACATGCCAGGATCGACAACTCGACAGGGAGTTCCGTTGGACGGAAACGCAACGACCACGCACCGCAACGTCGCATTGCTGTCCGTCGCGACCACGCTGGCTCCGCGCGTGACCACCTCGGCCGAGATCGAGGCGCGGCTCGCTCCGGCGCTCAAGCGCCTGCGGCTCCCCACCGGGCTCCTCCAGCGCGTCGCCGGAGTGCACGAGCGCCGCAACTGGGGCTCCGAGCAGGGCTTCGACGGAGCGGCGATCGACGCGGGCAAGCGCGCTCTCGCCGAGGCCGGCGTCCGCGCCGACCAGATCGGCCTGATCATCAACACGTCGGTGACCCGCAAGCACCTCGAGCCCTCGGTCGCCGTGCGCCTGCACCACGGGCTCGGCCTGCCCTCGTCGGCCATCAACTTCGACATCGCGAACGCGTGCCTCGGCTTCGTCAACGGCATGACCCTCGCCGCGCAGCTGATCGACTCCGGCCAGATCCGCTACGCGCTCATCATCGACGGCGAGGACGCCGACGAGATCCAGGTCAACACCATCGAGCGCCTGAGCCGCGAGGGCGTCAAGCGCAAGGACTTCATGAGCGAGTTCGCGAGCCTGACTCTCGGCTCCGGCGCGGCCGCGGCCGTCCTCGGCCCGGCCGACGAGCACCCCAAGGGCCACCGCATCCTCGGCGGCATCACCCGCGCGGCCACGCAGTTCAACGAGCTCTGCGTCGGCAGCGTCGACGGCATGTTCACGGACGCGAAGGCGCTGCTCAAGGGCGGCATGGAGCTCGTCCTCTCGGCGTGGAAGGAGGCCACCCGCGACTGGAACTGGAGCGGGATGGACCGCTACATCACGCATCAGGTGTCGGACGTCCACACCGACGCCCTGGTGAAGGCCGTCGGCATCGACCGCAGCCGCGTCCCCACGACCTACCCCACCCTCGGCAACGTCGGCCCGGCGTCGATCCCGATCACCCTGGCCCAGGAGGCCGAGACCCTGCAGCCGGGCAACCGGGTGCTGCTCATCGGAGTGGGCTCGGGCATCAACACCGCGATGCTCGAGATCGCCTGGTGAGCGCGCCCCACCCGGCCGAGCGGATCCGCGGAGCGCTCGGCTCCACGGCCGCGGCGCAGCTGCCCCCGGCCGGGCTCGACGGGCTCGATCCCGCGTGGTCGCGCCTCGTCGACGCTCCGGACGCCCAGGGCGTGCCGCGCCGCTGGCACCTGCTCGACACGGGTGGGGCCCTCGGCACGGAGCCCGTCGGCACCGTCCTCTGCGTGCACGGCAACCCCACCTGGTCCTACCTCTGGCGCCGCCTCGCGGCCGCCACGCTCGAGTCGGCCCGCCGGGGAGGCCCCGCCTGGCGGGTGGTCGCTGTCGACCAGCTCGAGATGGGCTTCTCCGAGCGGACCGGCGCCCTGCACACGCTCGCCGACCGCGTGCGCGAGCTCTCCAACCTCACCGACGTGCTCGGCCTCGACGACGTGGTCACCCTCGGCCACGACTGGGGCGGAGTCGTCTCGCTGGGCTGGGCGGTCGACCACCCGGAGCAGCTGCGCGCCACGATGCTCCTGAACACCGCGATCCACCAGAGCGCCGACGAGCCGATCCCGGCCCCGCTCCGGCTCGCGCTCGCCTCGGGTGTGCTCGGCGCCTCGACGGTCGGCACGCCGGCCTTCCTCGAGACGACCCTCGCGCTGGGGCACCCGGCGCTGCCCTCCGCGGTGAAGGAGGGGTACCGCGCGCCCTACCGGTCCGCGTCGCGCCGCGGCGGAGTGGGCGGCTTCGTCGCCGACATCCCGGTCGACTCCGCGCACCCGAGCGACCCGGAGCTGCAGCGCATCGCCGAGGGCGTCAGCGCCCTGACGACGCCGGCCCTGATGCTCTGGGGCCCGCTGGACCCGATCTTCTCCGACCGCTACCTCGACGACCTCGTCGAGCGCCTCCCGCACGCGCAGGTCCACCGCTACGAGGGAGCGGGCCACCTGGTGGCCGAGGACGTCGACTACGCGTCCGCCGTCCTCACCTGGCTGGGCGACCTCTCCGACGGCGAGGAGCCGTTCGGCGGCGACCCCGCCCCCGACGTCCGACGCCCGACCGCGCCGGTCGAGCCGCTCTGGGCGCACCTCGACCGCAATGCGCAGGACGACTCGCTCGCCCTGGTCGAGATGGCGCCTCCCGGAGGCGGCGGGCCCCGCTCGGTCTCCTGGCGCCTGCTCTCGCAGCGGGTCCGCGAGCTCGCCGCCGGGCTCCGCGCCTCCGGCGTCTCCCCGGGCGACCGCGTCTCGCTCCTCGTGCCGCCCGGCGCCGACCTGACGGCGCTGCTCTACGCGTGCCTGCGCATCGGAGCCGTCGTGGTCGTCGCCGACGCGGGCCTGGGCCTGCGCGGTCTCACCCGCGCGGTCCGCGGCGCCTGGCCGGATCTGGTGGTCGGCGCCCTGCCCGGCCTCGCCGTCGCGCGGGCCCTCCGCTGGCCCGGCGGCCGGGTCTCGACGCAGACCCTGCCCCGCGCCTCCGCCTCGGCCCTCGGGGTCGACACCTCGCTCGGGCAGCTGATCGAGCTCGGCCGCGCCGAGCTGGCCGCCGACCCGGAGGCGCTGGGCGAGGCGCCCGCCGCCGACGCCGTGGCCGCGATCCTGTTCACCTCCGGCTCGACCGGCCCCGCCAAGGGCGTCGTCTACACGCACCGGCAGCTCGCCGGCGTCCGCGACGCGCTCGCCCGCCAGTACGGGATCGGACCGGGCACCGGCCTCGTCGCGGGCTTCGCGCCGTTCGCTCTGCTGGGCCCCGCGCTGGGCACGCGCTCCGCCACTCCGGACATGGACGTCACCGCGCCCCGGACGCTCACGGCGGCCGCCGTCGCCGCGGCCGCCGCCCGGGTCGACGCGACCGTGCTGTTCCTCTCGCCGGCCGCACTGGCCAACGTCGTGGCCACCGCCGGCGCGCTCGACGCCGACGACCACCGGGCCCTCGCCGGCGTGCGCACCTTCCTCTCGGCCGGCGCCCCCGTCTCGGCGGGACTGCTCGGCGAGGCGCAGGCGCTCATGCCGAACGCCTCCGCCCGCACTCCCTACGGCATGACCGAGGGGCTGCTGCTCACCGACGCGTCGCTGGAGGGCATCCGCGAGGCCGCCTCCGACGACGATCCGCGCGGCGGCGTCTGCGTGGGCGTGCCCGCCGCGGGCGTCCGGCTGCGGATCGCCCCGCTCGACGCCGACGGCCGCGCCACGGACGAGCCGGAGGAGATCACCGGCACGACCGGCGAGATCGTCGTCTCGGCAGGTCACGTCGAGGACCACTACGAGCGCCTCTGGCTCACCGACCGTGCCGCCCGCGTCGGCGCCGTCCCGGGCGAGCGCTGGCACCGCACCGGGGACGTCGGGCGGATCGACTCCGCCGGCCGCCTCTGGGTCGAGGGCCGCATGCCGCACGTCGTCGTCACTCCCGACGGCGTGGTCACGCCGGTCGGACCGGAGCAGCGGATCGAGGCGCGCGTCGCCCCGGTCGCCCGCGCCGCGATCGTCGGAGCCGGCCCGCGCGGAGTCGCGCAGCTGGTCGCCGTTGTCGAGCTGCGCTCGGGCGCGCGCCGCGTGGTGCTGGCCGAGGAGGCCCTCGCCGCCGAGGTGCGCGCGGCCGTCGGCCGGCCCGTCGCCGCGGTGCTCGTCGTCCCGGCGCTGCCCACCGACATCCGCCACAACTCCAAGATCGACCGGGCCGCGCTCTCGCGCTGGGCCGAGGGCGTGCTCGCCGGCGGCCGGATGGTGGCGCCGTGAGGGTCCTGGTCACCGGCGCGAGCGGCCTGCTCGGCGGTGCGGTGGCCGCGGGCCTCGTCGCCCAGGGGCACGAGGTCCGCACCTTCCAGCGCCGGCCCTCCGGGATCGCGGGCGTCGAGGAGGCGCGGGGCTCGCTGACGGATCCGCGCGCGGTCGAGGAGGCGGTCGACGCGGCCGAGGGCGTCGTCCACCTCGCCGCGAAGGTCTCGCTCGCCGGCGATCCGGGCGACTTCGACCGTGTGAACATCGACGGCACCCGGCGTCTGCTCGCCGCCGCCGCCCGCGCCGGCGTGAGCCGCTTCGTCCAGATCTCGTCGCCCTCCGTCGCCCACTCCGGCTCCTCGATCACCGGCGACGACGCCGAACCCGCCGATCCGGACCGGGCCCGCGGCGACTACGCGCGCACCAAGGCCCGCGCCGAGCTGCTGGCCCTCGCTGCCGACGCTCCCGGCTTCGCGGTGGTCGCCGTGCGCCCGCACCTGGTCTGGGGTCCGGGCGACACCCAGCTCGTCGCCCGCATCGTCGAGCGGGCGCGCGCCGGCCGGCTGCCGCTCCTCGGGCACGGCCAGGCGCTGATCGACTCCACCTACATCGACAACGCCGCCTCGGCGATCGTCGCCGCTCTCGGGCGGGCGGAGGAGGTGCACGGCCGCTCCTACGTCGTCACCAACGGCGAGCCGCGCCCGGTCGCCGAGCTGCTCGCCGGGATCTGCCGCGCCTCGGGCGTCGAGCCGCCGCGCTGGTCCGTCCCCGCCTCCGTCGCCCGCGCCGCGGGCTCGCTCGTCGAGCGCGTGTGGGCCGTGCGGCCCGGCGCCGATGAGCCGCCGATGACCCGCTTCCTCGCCGAGCAGCTCTCGACCGCGCACTGGTTCGACCAGCGCCGCACGCGCGCCGATCTGCAGTGGAGCCCGTCGGTCACCCTCGACGAGGGACTGGCCCGTCTGTCCGCCGCCCGCTGAGGCGCCGGCTCCCGAGACAGAGGAACGGACGGGACCCCGTCGCCGAGGCGAGGGGTCCCGTCCGTCCGGGGGCTCCCGCGACGGATCGCGGGAGGGGAGCCGAGGTCAGTCGGCGAGGATGAGGTACAGCGCGCGACGGGTCTCGTCGAGCTTGGCGGACGCGGCGGCGCGCTGCGCCTCGGTCGCTCCGCGGAACTGCTGCACGACGCCCATCAGCTTGCCGACGTTCTCCATGAAGGCGCGATCGGCGTCGCTCGCGCCGGGAGTGGCCTCCCAGGCCGCGTCGAGCTCGTCGGCGTGCTCGCGCACGTAGGTGCCGCCCGCGTCCGTGAGCTGGTACTCGGTGCCGCGGCCCTCGCCGACGGCCGTGATGAGGCCCTCGTCGACGAGCTGCTGGAGGGTGGGGTAGACGGAGCCGGGGCTGGGACGCCACGATCCGTTCGTCTTCTCGGCGATGGCCTTGATCAGGCCGTAGCCGTTCGAGGACTTCTCGGAGAGGAGGGAGAGGAGGGCCGCGCGGACGTCACCGCGTCGGGCGCGTCCTCCGCCGCGGCCGAAGGGGCCGCCGAAGCCGGGGCCGAAGCCCGGGCCGAAGCCGAAGCCGGGCCCGAAGCCGCGGCCGTGACCGCCGGGTCCGCGGCGCTGTCCGCGGCCGGGGTGCTCGTGGCGGGAGGAGTGGTCGCCGTCGCAGGAGTCGCGGCGGTCGTCGGAGAAGAAGGTCCTGGAGTTCATGGGTGTGCTGCTCTCTGTCGTGAGGGGATCCCTTTCGATCGGATCCGGTCGCCCGTCGGGAGCGGCTGCTCCCGATCTGTCGGCGATGCAGTAACGATATATCGGTGACGGATCGGATGTCAACACCTGAATTGCCCGTAGCCTGGGAGCTCCCCGTCGATCGAGAGGTCCCGCATGCCGCTTCCCGACTCCGAGCTCGAGGCGTACCTCGACTCCTCCCTCCTCGCCGGGGACGTCCTCACCGGCCGCGCGAGCAACCTCGGCAACCTGCGCGGCCTCGCCGCCCGCGAGCCCGCGCACCTCTACGGGGTGGACGTGGCCGAGGACTGGACGTTCGAGAGACTGCTCGCGCTGATGGGGGAGCGCGTGGGGATCAGCACCGACCCCTCCTTCGAGAGCGGGCAGGACCGGATCGACGCCCGCCTGACGGTCGCGGGGCTCGCCCGCTACCGCGAGCGGTTCGCCGCCGCTGTCCGCGAGGGGGCGCTCCTCCTGTTCGCCACCGCGCACCCCGCGACCCTGATGGACGTCTACCGCCGCTTCGCTGCTGCCGCGACGGAGCGGGGCGCCCGCGTGATCGACGTGAACGCGCTCCCGTTCGCCGCCCCCGACGGCATCCGCGTGCCTCTCGCGGACGAGCACCAGGCCCTGTGGTGCACCGGCGGGGTCACCTGCGTCTACCGCGGGGGAGGGCTGCAGCACACGCACTCGCCGGAGCCGATGGACGCGCTGCTCGACCGCCTCGACGAGCTCGGCGTCCGCCCCGACCTGGTCGTCGCCGACCACGGCTTCGCGGGCGCGGCCGGCCGGCGGGGGCTGCCGGTCATCGCGATCGCCGACTGCAACGACCCGGCGGTGTTCGTCGCCGAGGCGCAGGGCTCGATCGAGGTGGTCGTCCCGATCGACGACGGGCTGGCCGTCCACCTCTACGAGCCGGTGATCGACTTCGTCCTCCGCGCCCTCTCGGAGCCCGCGCGCACCTGACGGCTCGTAGAATCGCCTTCGGCTCGTCGCGATCCCGGATCCGACGGGCCGACCGTTCTCCCGAGTCCCCGCACTCGCCACCACTGCAGACGGAGCATCCGTGACCCAGCCCCACGACGGCCTCCTCCCGCGCTTCGCCGTCGGCGTCGACATCGGGGGGACGTCGATCAAGGCGTCCCTCGTCGACGTCACCACAGGCGAGCGGGCGGCTCGGCGCTTCGCGGTCGCGAACCCGCTGGGCAAGGAGCCCGAGGACTTCGCCGAGGCGATCGCCGGCATCGTCCGCGACGTCTCGCCGATCGCGGGCACGCCCGTGGGCGTCGGCTTCCCCGGGATCGTCCGCGGCGGCGTCGTCCGCCAGACCACCCACGTCTCGCAGCGCTGGGTCGGGCTCGACGCGCAGGCCCTCCTCTCGGAGGCGACCGGGGTCGACGTCGTCGTCGTCAACGACGCGGACGCGGCGGGGGTCGCCGAGCGCGAGTTCGGCGCGATGCGCGGACGCGAGGGCCTCCTCCTGCTGACCACCCTCGGCACCGGCATCGGGACGGCGCTCGTCCACGAGGGCGTGGTGATCCCCAACTCCGAGCTCGGTCACCTGCACATCGACGGTCCCGACTTCGAGCCGCAGGTCGGCTTCTCGGCCGTCCGCCGCGAGGGCATCACCCTCGAGGAGTGGGCGGGTCGCCTCAGCGTCTACTACCGGCACCTCGAGATGCTGCTCTCGCCGCAGCTGTTCGTGATCGGCGGCGCGGCGGCGCACGTCTTCGACGAGTTCGCCCGCTTCCTCGACATCGGCACCGAGACCGTCCCCGCCCGCTTCGGCAACGACGCCGGATTCACGGGCGCCGCGATGGTCGCCGTCTCGCCCGACCGCCTCGCGCCCTGGTACCGCTCCACTCGCGGCGCCCGCCTCGACCCCGGGGCGCCCGCCATCGCCGACTGACCCCCTCCCTGCATCGAGGGAGCCCCGACCCGTCGAGGTGACCCGGCGGAGCGGGGTCCCTCGACGGTCCGGGGTTCCCTCAGCGGGCCGACAGGCCGCGGTAGACGGCGTCCAGCCGGGCGGCGGCGGCCGGCCAGGAGTGGGCGGCCGCCCAGTCGACGCCGCCGCGGCCTAGTCGCGCCAGCTCGCCGGGCGAGCCCAGCAGGGTCAGGATCGCCTCGGCCCACGCCGGAGGGGAGTCGGAGTCGAGCAGCACGCCGCTCCCGCCGTCGCGCACCGCGTCCACCAGGCCGGTCGTCCTGCGCGCGAGCACGGGAGTGCCGCTGCCGGCCGCCTCGAGCGCGATCAGCCCGAAGGTCTCGGCCGCCGAGGGCACGAGCGCCAGCTGCGCACTCCGGAGCCGCTCCGCCACCCGGTCGCGGTCGGCGGCCCCCTCGATCAGCACGCGGTCTCCCAGCGGAGCCGCCACGGCGCGCACCGCGTCGAGGTACGACTCCCGGCCCGGTGCCGCCCCGCCCACCAGCCGCAGCACCGGCCGCTCCGCCGGCGCCATCGCCGCGAGCGCCTCGACCGCCAGCAGCTGCCCCTTGAGCGGCTGCACCCGGCCGATCAGGACGACTCCGGAGCGCTCGCCGCCGCCCGGGCGGAACCGCGCGTCGACTCCGGGCGGCACCACGACGACCCGGTCCGGATCCGCGCCGTACCCGCTGACGACGTCCTCCCGCTCCGAGGCGCCCGCCACCACGATCGCGTCGGCGGAGGCGAGCACGGAGCGCTCCGCGTCGATCCGCTGCTGCGGCTCCGCGACGTCGCCCGGGGCGAGCCGGGCGTTCTTCGCGAGCGAGCCCGAGTGCATCGAGTGCACGTGCGGCCTGCCGGTGAGCGCCCCCGCGAGGCCCGACACCCAGTAGTGGGAGTGCACGACGTCGGCCCCCTCCGCGGCGCGCGCGAACTGCGGCGCCGCGGCCGCCAGCGCGTACTTGTCGCCCGCCGGCACCGGCACGCCGACCACTCGCACACCCGGCGCGAGCATCCGGACGCCCTCGCCGCGGGTCAGCACCTCGATCTCCCAGCCGAGCGCAGCCAGCTCCGGGAGCACCGCCGCGAGGTACACGTTCATCCCGCCCGCGTCGCCCGTCGACGGCTGCTCGAGCGGGGAGGTGTGCGCCGAGACGACGGCCAGACGGGGCATCCCTCCATCGTAGGGACGGCCGTGCGTCCTCCACGGATCCCGGCCCGCGGCTCGCAGCGCCTCCGGAATCGGGTTGAATAGACGGATGCGCTCGTTCGAGCGCGGAGAGCGTGAGGTCCATGGCCCGCCAGAGTCCCCCCGGTGAGGTGCTGCCGTCGGCCGCACCCGGGCCGGTGACCGCCGGCCACGAGCCCTTCTCCGAGCAGGACATCCGCGCCCTCGTCGGAACCGCCGCCGTCGAGAAGGGCACCGCTTACGCGGACGAGGGCCGCGTGCGCGAGCTGCAGTGGTTCGGCGGCCGCACCCGCCTCTTCGGCCAGGTCCGCGGATCCGGGCGCTCGCCGTACGCCGTGAGCGTGCAGCTCCGCGACGAGGGCGAGCACTGGACCCTCCTCGGCGGCGCCTGCAGCTGCCCGGTCAAGCACGAGTGCAAGCACGTCGCCGCCGTCCTGATCGAGGCCCTGCGCCGCGAGCGCGAGGGCGGAGTGGCCGGTCCCTTCCCGGGCGAGGCCGCTGTCGACGCCGTCCCGGAGTGGCGCAGCGCGCTCGCCCCGCTCCTCGCCGGCGCGGAGCGCTCGCACACCGGCATCCCGCTCGGCCTGCAGTTCGAGCTGCTGCCCGGCGAGCCCGTGCGTCGCCCGCCCGGCCGCTACAACTCCTACCGGCCGCCGCCCGAGCCGCGCCCGCGCCTGGGCGTGCGCCCGGTGCGGATGGGCGACCGCGATCGCTGGGTCCGCACCGGCACCAGCTGGCGCGACCTCGGCTACCTGCACTACAGCCACGACTACGACGAGCGCCAGATCGACGTGATCCGCGAGATGCAGGGCCTGCTCTCCGGGCACAGCGCCTCCAGCTACTACTCGCCCGACACCTGGCTCTACCTCGACCAGTGCCGGAGCGAGGCGATCTGGGCGGCCCTGCACGGCGCCGTCCGCGCGGGCATCGGCCTGGTGATGGGCGACCGCGACCAGACGCCGCTGAAGATCCTCGACACGACGGCGACCGCCTCCATCGACGTCACGCGCACCGCCGCCGGCCTCGAGCTGCGCTCGCTCGTCGCGATCGGCGACCACCCGGCGCCCGAGGAGTTCGGCTTCATCGGCGACCCGGCCGTCGGCCTCTACACGTGGGAGGGCGGCGACGAGATGCGCGCCCGCCCGGTCACGCTCATCCCGTTCGCCGCGCCGCTGCTGTCCTCCGCGCGCACGTTCCTCTGGAGCCGCGAGGCCATCCGCATCCCGGTGGCCGAGGAGTCGGCGTTCCTCACCGAGCACTACCAGCGGCTGCACCGGCTGTTCGACATCGTCTCCCGTGACGGCTCCTTCGAGGCGCCGGCGGTGCCCGAGCCGCGCCTCGGCCTCACCCTCGAGCACACCGATGGCGCGGGCCTGCGCGGCTCGTGGTGGTGGCGCTACGGAGTGGAGGGAGCGCGCGGCGGCGTGGACGCCGAGCGGCTCCCGCTGCGGGTCGGCGAGGACGCGGGCTACCGCGACCCCGAGGCCGAGCAGCGGATCCTCGACTCCCTCGTGGGAGCGGGTCTCGACCCGGAGTCGACGCCCGCCCTGGTGTCCCCGTCGAGCAGGCGCCTGCGCCCCACCTTCGACCTGCGCGGCATGCAGACCGTCGGCTTCCTCACCGGCGAGGTCGAGCGGCTCCGCGAGCTCGGCACCGTCGAGATCGAGGAGATCGGCGAGCGCGTCGAGTACCGCGAGGCGCAGACCGCCCCCGTGGTCGCCGTGCAGACCGTCGCCCAGCCCGACAGCCGCGACTGGTTCAACCTCGAGATCTCCGTCACCGTCAACGACGAGGCGGTCCCGCTGGCCGAGATCTTCCTCGCGCTCGCCCGCGGCGACGAGTACATGGTGCTGCCCAGCGGCGTCTACTTCGCCCTCGACGACGAGCGGTTCGGCCGCCTCCGCGAGCTGATCGCCGAGGCCCGCGAGCTCTCGGACGACCCCGGCGAGACCCTGCGGATCAGCCGGTTCCAGTCCTCCCTCTGGGACGAGCTGGTCGAGCTGGGCGTCGTGGAGGCCCAGGCCGCCGCCTGGCGCCGCTCCGTGGAGGGGCTCTCCGGCTTCACCGCGACCGGTGCGCTGGAGTCGCGGGTCCTGCCCGAGGGCTTCGCCGTGGAGCTGCGGCCCTACCAGCAGCTCGGCTACGACTGGCTCTCGTTCCTCTACGACAACCAGCTCGGCGGCGTGCTCGCCGACGACATGGGCCTGGGCAAGACCGTGCAGTCCCTCGCCCTGGTCACCCGGGTGATGCAGGAGCAGCGCGCCGCGGCCGCGGAGGCGGGCACCTCGCCGCGCCCGTTCCTCGTCGTCGCGCCCACCAGCGTGGTGCCCAACTGGGTCGGCGAGGCCAAGCGCTTCGCCCCGGACCTCCGCGTCGTCGGGATCGACGAGACGTCGAAGAAGAAGCGGAAGGCGCTCTCGAGCGTCATCGGCGAGGCCGAGCTGGTCGTCACCTCCTACGCCCTGTTCCGGCTCGACTACGAGTCGTACTCGGGCATCCAGTGGTCGGGGCTCCTCCTCGACGAGGCGCAGTTCGTCAAGAACCGCCAGTCGGCGACGCACCAGCTCGCGCGCCGGCTCGACGTGCCCTTCAAGCTGGCCATCACGGGAACGCCGATGGAGAACAACGTGATGGAGCTCTGGTCGCTGCTGTCGATCGTCGCTCCGGGCCTGTTCCCCTCGCCCGCCGGGTTCGTCGAGTTCTACCAGAAGCCGATCGAGCGCGAGGCCGACAGCGAGAAGCTCTCGCAGCTGCGGCGGCGCATCCGCCCGCTGATGCTGCGGCGCACCAAGGAGCTCGTCGCCAAGGAGCTGCCGCCCAAGCAGGAGCAGACCCTCGAGGTCGAGCTCGGCCCGAAGCAGCGGAAGGTCTACGACACCTACCTGGCGCGGGAGCGGCAGCGCGTGCTGGGCCTGATCGGCGACTTCGAGAAGAACCGCTTCGCGATCTTCCGCGCGCTGACCGTGCTGCGCCAGGTCGCGCTCGACGCGGCACTGGTCGACGAGGCGCACGAGAGCGTGCCCTCGACCAAGCTCGACCTGCTCGACGAGCTGCTGGGCGACGCCCTCGGCGAGGGGCACCGCGTGCTGGTGTTCAGCCAGTTCACGCGGTTCCTCGGCCGGGTCCGCGGCCGGCTGGACGCGGCGGGCATCGAGTACGCCTACCTCGACGGAGCGACGAAGAAGCGCGACGAGGTCATCGAGCGGTTCCGCTCGGGCGCGGCGGGCGTGTTCCTGATCTCGCTCAAGGCCGGCGGCTTCGGGCTCAACCTCACCGAGGCCGACTACTGCATCCTGCTCGACCCGTGGTGGAACCCCGCCACCGAGTCGCAGGCGGTCGACCGCGCGCACCGCATCGGCCAGACCCGCTCGGTCATGGTCTACCGCCTGGTCGCGAAGGACACGATCGAGGAGAAGGTGATGGCCCTCAAGGAGGCGAAGGCCGCGCTCTTCGCCGCGGTCATGTCGGACGACGGCGCGGCGGCCACCGGCGGGATCACCGCCGAGGACGTGCGCGAGCTGCTGGGCTGAGCGCCGCCGCTACTCGCGCACCTGCTCCAGCAGGGTCGTGACGGCGGCGCGGGTGTCGGCGGCGAGCCGACCGAGGCGGTGCGCGGCACGGATCGACACCGGCCGGTACGGGTGCACGAGCCGCCGGGCCGCCGTGCAGGGCAGCGCGAACGCCGCGACGACGCCCGCGTCGATCCCGTCGAGTCCGCCGTCGTCCCGGCCGAAGACGAGCTCCCGGCCCTCGCGCGCGAGAGCCTCCGGCAGGTCGGCCTCGCCGATCGGGAGGCGCAGCACGGCGAGCAGGCCGGCCGCCTGCACCCGGCGCGGCAGCGGGCGTCCGAGGCGTCCCGCCGCGTGCACCGTGAAGAAGTCGGCCTGCCGCTCCAGGATGCCCGTGACCGTCTCGGCGAGGCGCTCCATCTCGGGGTGCAGCGAGAGCCGGGCGAGCCGGCGGTAGCCGTGCACCGCGACCCGGGCGTCCACCGCGAGGGCCAGCGCGACGGGGCCGGCGAGGGAGGCCGCGGCGCGGTCGAGGAGCGGGCGCGACCTCACCGTCGGCTCCGGCGGGCGGATGTCGATGCCGCGGATCTGCGGCGAGGCCGCGAGCACGTCGCCCAGGGCGTCGGCGATCCGGTGCCGCTCGGCGGCCCAGACGGACGCGAACGCGCGGACCTGCTCGTCGGGGTGGGCGCGCGCGAGGGGGAGCACCCGGGCCACGGTGGCGTGCTCGATCGCCCGCAGGTACGCGGTAGCGACGATGGCCTCGCGGTCCAGCGGCACCTCCTCGAACTCGCGCACCGAGAAGTGCTCGCGCAGGGCGCCGTGCGCGCTGCGGTGGTGGTCCTCGAGGTCGAACGGTTCCGCGATGCCCACGTCGTGCTCCTCCGCTAGTCCGGTCCCTCCATCCTGGGCCCCCGGTGCGAGAGGCGGAAGAGCACGCGCCCATCCCTGGGACACTGGGAGCCGGTCATCAGGCGGCCGGGGGAGCAGGGCGGGATGAGCGGGGCCCGGACCTCGGCGATCGGCGCCGTCCTCCTCGCCGCCGTCTGCTTCGGCACGACGGGGACCGCCCAGGCCCTCGGAGCGGCGGGCGTGGATCCGCTCCTCCTCGGGGCGGCGCGCATCGTCCTCGGCGGCGCCCTGCTGGCCGCTCTCCTCGGCGTGGAGGCTCTGCGCCGGCGGAGCCGCTCCCGCCCGACCCGCGCCGTCGTGCTGCTCGTCGTGCTCGGAGCGGTCGGCGTCGCCGCGTACCAGCCCGCCTTCTTCACCGGCACCGCGCAGAACGGCGTCGCGGTCGGTACGATCGTCGCCCTCGGCTCCGCTCCCGCCTTCACCGGCCTGCTGGAGTGGCTCGTCCTGCGGACGACCCCGGGCCCGCGCTGGTTCGCCTCGACCGCGCTCGCCGCGGTCGGCGTGGTGCTCCTCAGCGGCGGCGGATCCGGCGGCGTGACGCTCCCCGGCCTCGCCGCCTCGGCCGGCGCCGGCGCCTCCTACGCGCTCTACGCCGTCTGCGGCAAGCTGCTGCTCGAGCGCGGGCTCAGCCCCGTCGCCGCCATGGGAGCCCAGTTCGGAGCCGCGGCGCTGCTCGCGCTCCCGTTCCTGCTGCTGGGCGATCCGTCGCGGCTCTCCGGCTCGATCCCGGCCGTGCTCTGGCTCGGAGTGGTGACGGTCGCCGTGGCCTACACCTTCTTCGCGCGCGGCCTGCGAGCGCTTCCCGCGGCGACCGTCTCGACGCTCACCCTCCTGGAGCCGGCGACCGCGACCCTCCTCGGCGTGGCGGTGCTGGGCGAGCGGCTGACCGCGGGAGCTGTTCTGGGCATCGCGGTGCTGGTGGCGGCGGTGCTGCTGCTGGCGGTGCGGGGGCGCGGCCGCTCCGGTGCGCGGAGAGAGGCGCCGGCGCGCTCCGCGGAGTAGCGTCGACTCCCACCGACCCGACGACGAGGCGGAGCGCATGACCAACCCGTGGCTGGCCCGCCCTGGCAGCGGTCGGCGGCGCGCGCTGGTCGAGGAGTCGTGGGAGCGCGCGCGGCGGCGGCGCCTCGATCCGGACCGGCTGACGGCACCGCTCTCGTTCTCGGGAGACGACCTCCGCGAGTACCGCACCGGGCATCCGCTCGCCTCGGTCCTCCCGGTGATCCGCCGCCTGCTGGTGCGCGACGCCGACGAGGACAGCGGCGTGCTGGTCGCGGTGGGCGATGCGCTCGGGCGGCTGCTCTGGATCGACGGGGACCAGCACCTCAAGAGCCTCGCCGAGGGGATGTCGTTCGTCGAGGGCGCGGCGTGGGCCGAGCCCGACGTCGGGACGTCCGCGCCGGGGACGGCCCTCGTGCTCGATCACGGCGTGCAGATCCACGGCGCCGAGCACTTCGCCTCGCTCGTGCACCCGTGGAGCTGCACCGCCGTCCCCGTGCACGACCCCGAGACGCACGAGATCCTCGGAGTGATCGACATCACCGGCGGCGCCGACGTCGTCGCCCCGCAGACCCTCCCGCTGATGGAGGCGACCGCCGCCGCCGTCGAGAGCGAGCTGATGGTGCAGCGGCTCCTCCGCCCGCGGCGGCCCGCTGCACGGAGCACAGCGGCGGCCCGGGCGCCGAGCCTGCGGGTCCTCGGGCGCGAGACGGGCCTGGTGACGGCCGCCGGAGCGACGCTCGAGCTGAGCACCCGGCACGCCGAGATCCTGACCCTGCTCGCCTGGCACCGGGCCGGGCTCTCGGCCGAGCAGCTCGCCCTCCTGCTCCACGGCCGGGACGACGCGGTGGTCACCGTCCGCGCCGAGATGGTGCGGCTGCGCCGCGCGCTCGAGCCGACCCTCCCGCGCCTGGTGCCCCTCTCGCGCCCCTACCGCCTGGCGAGCCCGGTCGACCTCGACGCCCGCCAGGTGCTGGGCCTGCTCGACCGCGGCTCCCACCGTCTCGCCCTGGACGCCTACCGGGGCGCGCCGCTGCCCTCGTCCGAGGCGCCGGGGATCCGGGCGATCGCCGTCGAGCTGCGCCTGCGGGTGCGGGCGAGCGTCCTCGCCGATGCGGCGCCCGCGACCCTCCTCGCCTGGGCGGAGGGCCCGGACGGCCGCGACGACGCGGAGGTGTGGCGGGAGCTCCTGCGCGTCCTCCCGCCCCGCTCGCCCCGCCGTGCCGGTGTCGCCGCGCACCTCGAGACGATCGAGGCGGAGCAGCGCTGAGCCGTTCCGGTCGCTCCCGGGAGTGCCGCCGGAGCCGTGAGGCCGCGGAGCCGTCTCGCTAGCCTCGACGCATGAGCACCCTCGCACCACCTCCCCGGGCCCTCGCGAGCGGAGTCGCGGGGGGTCTGCTCCTGATGGCGGTCTTCACGATGTGGTGGGCGAGCGACACCACGGTCGGCTGGCCGGCTCCGGCGGCGACGACCGCCGTGACCGTCTGCGCGCTCGCGGCCGTGGTCTTCGCCGTGCAGGCCGTCCGCCTCCTCGTCGCCCGGCGGAGGATGGCGGTGGAGCTCACCGACGCCGACCGCGCGGCGAAGCCGAACGGTCTGCTGTTCGGGGCGGTCTTCGCCGCGGAGGGCGTGCTGATCGGTGTCGCGGTGGGCGTCCTCACCGGCACCGGGCTCGAGCGGTTCCTCGTGCCGGCCATCGCCGTGATCGTGGGCCTGCACTTCTACCCGATGGCGAGGATCTTCGGCCGGACCCTCGACCTCTGGCTCGCCACCTGGACGACGCTGGTCGGAGCGATCGGAGTCGTCGTGGTCCTCGTCGACGGCTCCGCCTGGCCGCAGGTGTGGTCCTGGGTCGGCGCGGGGGCCGCAGCGGCCACGGTGACCTACGGCGTCTACATGAGCCGGATCGCCCAGCACCTGCTCGCGAGCGTCTGAGGTCCGGGCCGCGGGGCCCTCCTCCTCGGGCGGCCGCGTCTCCGCCCGGCCGGTCCGGTCTCCGTCCTCGCCGCTCCCGCCGGTGCGTCGACCCGTGCAACGTCGTGCAACCCCCCGCGACGTAGCGTCAGGACCGGGCGCCCACCCCGCGCCCACGACAACGACGTCGATGGAGGTCCACATGACGCTGTACGCCGACCAGGTCGCCGAGCAGGCACCGCAGGAGCCGGGTTCCACGGTCTACGCGAATCCAGGTACGGAGGGATCCGTCGCCTCCTTCCGCTCGCGCTACGACCACTACATCGGAGGCGAGTACGTCGCCCCCGCGAGCGGCCAGTACTTCGAGAACATCACCCCGATCACCGGGAAGCCCTTCTGCGAGATCGCCCGCGGCACCGCCGCCGACGTCGACCGCGCCGTCGAGGCGGGCTGGAAAGCGTTCGCGAGCTGGGGGAAGACCAGCCCCGCCGAGCGCTCGAACATGCTCCTGAAGATCGCCGACCGCATGGAGGCGAACCTCGAGCTGCTCGCCGTCGCCGAGACGTGGGAGAACGGCAAGCCCGTGCGCGAGACCCTCGCCGCCGACATCCCCCTCGCGATCGACCACTTCCGCTACTTCGCCGGAGCGATCCGCGCGCAGGAGGGAGGCGTCTCCGAGATCGACCACGACACGATCGCGTACCACTTCCACGAGCCGCTGGGTGTGGTCGGGCAGATCATCCCCTGGAACTTCCCGATCCTGATGGCCGTGTGGAAGCTCGCGCCGGCGCTCGCCGCAGGCAACTGCGTAGTGCTGAAGCCGGCCGAGCAGACGCCGGCGTCCATCCACGTGCTGCTCGACCTGATCGGCGACCTCATCCCCGCCGGCGTGCTCAACGTCGTCAACGGATTCGGATTCGAAGCGGGCGCCCCGCTCGCCTCCCACCCGCGCATCCGCAAGATCGCCTTCACCGGCGAGACGACCACCGGCCGCCTGATCATGCAGTACGCCAGCGAGAACCTCATCCCGGTGACGCTGGAGCTGGGCGGCAAGAGCCCCAACGTGTTCTTCGCCGACGTCGCCGCGGAACGCGACTCCTTCTACGACAAGGCGCTCGAGGGCTTCTCGTTCTTCGCCCTCAACCAGGGCGAGGTCTGCACCTGCCCGTCGCGGGCGCTCGTGCAGCGCTCGATCTACGACGACTTCGTCGGTGACGGCCTCGAGCGGGTCAGGCGGATCAAACAGGGCAACCCGCTCGACACCGCCACGATGATCGGCGCCCAGGCCTCGAACGACCAGCTCGAGAAGATCCTCTCCTACATGGACATCGGCAAGCAGGAGGGAGCGAAGCTGCTCATCGGCGGCGACCGCGCCGACCTCGGCGGCGAGCTCAGCGGCGGCTACTACGTCAACCCGACCGTGTTCGAGGGCCGCAACTCGATGCGCATCTTCCAGGAGGAGATCTTCGGACCCGTCCTCGCCCTCACCTCCTTCGACGACTTCGACGACGCGATCGGCATCGCCAACGACACCCTCTACGGCCTCGGCGCCGGAGTGTGGAGCCGCAACGGCGCCCAGCTCTACCGCGCCGGCCGGGCCATCGAAGCCGGCCGCGTCTGGTCGAACACCTATCACCAGTACCCCGCGCACGCGGCGTTCGGCGGGTACAAGCAGTCGGGCATCGGACGCGAGAACCACAAGGTGATGCTCGACCACTACCAGCAGACGAAGAACCTCCTCGTCTCCTACGCGGAAGGACCGATGGGCTTCTTCTGAGTCGGTTCGCACGGGCTCCTCGTTCCTCGTCGCCCGTGCCGCGGTCGGCTCGCCGATGTGGCCGGGTGGGGAGGAGCGGGGAGCGTCCGCACCGAGACGGATCCGCTGGCACGCGGATCCGCCGTTCGGTGCTGGGCCCTTCGGGCGAGGAACCCGACGGCGCGCGGAAGGACGGTGCTCGGCCCTGCGGGCGAGGCACCTGGCGGCGCGCGGGAGAACGGTGCTCGGCCCTTCGGGCGAGGCACCTGGCGGCGCGCGGGAGAACGGTGCTCGGCCCTTCGGGCGAGGCATCGGACGAAGGGGCGCCCCCTCATGTTGATCGAGTAGTCCGCTCAGCGGCGTATCGAGACGCCGCCCGGAGGAGCGTCCGCCGTCAGCGGTCGGGCGCACACAGACATTCCGCACCACGAGCGAAGGAGCACCACTCATGACCTCCACGAGGGTCGACGTCACTGCGGAGGCGGCCGGCATGCTCCGCCGGATGACGGCGCTGCACGGGCCGCTCATGTTCCACCAGTCGGGCGGATGCTGCGACGGCAGCTCCCCGATGTGCTTCCCCACCGGGATGTTCCGCACCGGCGCCTCGGACGTGCTCGTCGAATCGCTCCGGCTCGACGGCTTGGACCCGATCGACTTCTGGATGTCCCGCTCCCAGTTCGAGTACTGGAAGCACACCCACCTCACCGTCGACCTCGTCGACGGGCGGGGCAGCGGATTCAGCGTCGAAGCACCCGAGGGCAAGCGCTTCATGATCCGCAGCCGACTGCTCACCGACGACGAGCTCGTCGAGTTCGGGCTGCTCCCCGCCGGAGCCGTCGAGCCCTGCGCCGGCTTCCCTGACCCGTTCCCCCTGACCCGTTCCCGTCGCAGATCCTCGCCGACCGGCGACGTCCCTGACCTGCGGTGTCAGCCGCCCGGAGCGGGAGCGGGCGGCGCCTTCCCCGTGCTCAGCTGCACGCCCACCACCGAGCCCTTGTCCACGCGGGTGCCCGCGGCCGGACCGGTGCCGGCCACGGTGTTCATCGGCTGCGTGGAGTCGACCTGCGACGTCGCTCCGGGTGTGAGCCCTGCGGCGATCAGCGCCTGCGCGGCGGAGTCGCTGGTCCGGCCCGACAGGTCCGGCACGGTGACCTGCGGCGCCGCGATGAGCGACTGGTCGGCCTGCGGGAAGTCGGAGCCGCCGTAGCGGGAGTCGATCGCCGTCATCAACGGCTTCCAGATCCGGTGGCGGGCCGAGGGCGCCCAGCCGCTGTCGAAGTCGATCGAGTCGAGGTTCACCCTCGAGCCGTCCGCGCGTGCCGAGATGCTGCCGACCCAGACCGCGAGGGAGGTCTCGGTCGAGGCGCCGATGGCCCAGGTGTCGGCGGAGTTGTCGGTGGTGCCCGTCTTGGTGATGTGCTGGATGCCGTTCTTCGGATCGTCCTCGACACCCGTGCCCTCGGCGGTCACCTTGAGCATCGTGTACTGCATCGCCGAGGCGACCCTCGACGACACCGCCCGGCTGCAGGTCGTCTCCACCGGCTCGATCTCGCGGCCGTCCGCTCCGACGATCGCCGTGATCGCGACGGGGGTGCAGGTCGTGCCGTTCTCGGCGATGCCGGAGTAGGCGGTCGCCATGGTGAGCGGTGCGATCTCGTTGGTGCCGAGGACCGCTCCCGGCGACTGCACGAGCGCGGTCCCGTCCGCGCGGTGCACTCCGAAGGCCTCGGCCTGCTTGCGGATCTCGCACTGGTCGAGCAGGTGCGACATCCCGGTGAAGCCCGTGTTCAGCGAGTAGATCGTCGAGTACAGCGCCGTCTGGGTGTCGGTGTAGCCGCCGTCGCCGGCGTTCTTGGGGTTGTAGGAGTCGTAGTCCCAGGTGCCCTCGCAGCTGTCGGCGAAGCCGGTCCAGTTCTTCTGCTTCGAGTCGAACTGCTCGAGCAGGGTGTGCCCGCGGTCGAGCCACTCGGCGAGCGTGAACACCTTGTAGGCGGAGCCGGTCTGGAAGCCGTTGCCGCCGCCCGCGGACGCGTCGACGTTGAGGTTGATCGCCGAGAACTCCGGCCCGCTCGCGATCACGTCCGGGTCCTGGCTGTAGCGCTTGTTCTGCACCATCGTGAGGATGCGCCCGGTGCCGTTCTGGACGGCGACCGCCGTCGCCCCGACGTCGAAGCGCGGATCGGAGGAGGGGACCTGCTCGTCCATCAGCTCCTGCGCGGTCCTCTGCAGGTCGAGATCGATCGTCGTGTAGACCTTGATGCCGCCCTGCTTGATCGCCGCGTAGCGCTCGTCGTCGGTCGCTCCGAGCGCCGGGTCGTCGCGGAGGACGTGGGTCACGTAGTCGCAGAAGTAGGCCGCGCTGCCGGCCGTCTGGCAGCCGGTGGACGGTGGGGTGATGTCGGGGGTGATCGCCACGGCGGCCGCGGCGTCGTGCGCGGCCTGGTCGATGCTCCCCGTCTCGAGCATCCGGTCGAGGATGTAGTCGCGCCGCTCCCGGGTCTGCGCGTAGCCGTTCGCCTCGCCGTTGGCAGTGTCGTCCGGCCGGTCGAAGCGGAACTTCTCGGGGTTGTTCACGATCGCCAGGAGCGAGGCGGACTGCGCGAGGGAGAGGTCGGCCGCCGGGATGCCGTAGTAGTACTCCGCCGCGGCCTCGACGCCGTAGACGGTGCCTCCGAACAGCGCGATGTTGAGGTAGCCGAGGAGGATGTCGTCCTTCGAGGACACCTTCTCGAGCCCGATCGCGAGCCGCATCTCCTTGAGCTTGCGCTCGGCCGTGGTCGCCGTCGCCTCCGCGTACGCGCGGTCGCGGTCCGCCTCGTCCGGGATCGACTCGGCCTTCTGCACCAGCACGTTCTTCACGTACTGCTGCGTGATCGACGAGCCGCCCTGGGTGTCGCCGTCGAGGAGGTAGGTGCTGGCGATGGCGCGGAGGGTGCCCTGCAGGTCGATCCCGCCGTGGTCGTAGAAGCGCGGGTCCTCGCTCGCGACGAGCGCGTCCTTCACGGAGTCGGCGATCCGGTCGGCCGGGACCTCGATCCGGTTCTGGTCGTAGAAGGAGGCCAGCAGCGTCGGATCGTCCGGGTCGCCCGCGTAGACGTCGCTCTTCTGCATCAGGCGCCCGACCTCGAGGTAGCTCGGGAGGGACTGGAACGCCGAGATGGTGCCGGAGGTCGCCGCGCCGGTGAGCGCGGCGGCGGGGGCGACCACGAGCGAGGCGAGCAGACCCGCCAGGACGCTGACGATCACGAATCCGAACAGCGCGCCGAGAGCCCCGTGGACGGTTCGACGGGGCTGGAAGACGGGGACGTTCGGTCGCTTCAGGATGGATCCTCTCGCTGCACCAGCACCCTAGGCGAGGCCTGCGACATCCCCGACGAGGCGCGCCACGGCCGCGCCGGACGCCCGTCCGCCCGGAGTCGGCGCGACGGCGCCCGCGCAGGCTCGGCGCCACGACAGCAGAGGGGGCCGACCCCCGGAGGGATCGGCCCCTTCACGGGACGGGCGACGTCTCTACTCGATCAGGTCGCCGTTCAGGTCCGAGATGTCGTTCGGATTGGCCGGAGCCTTGCCCGTGCTCACCTGGAGGGGGATCACCCCGCCGGCGACCGCCGTCTCCTCCGCGCTCGGCGTCGTCGACACGACGGAGCCCTCCGGGATCGTCGCGGAGTCGACCGACTCGTGCATCCCGACGACGAAACCAGCGGCGGTGAGGATCGCCGTGGCGCTCTCGACCGTCTCGCCCGTGACGTCGGGGACCTCGGAGTTCGCCGCCGATCGCGGCGAGTACGCGAGCATCGAGGCCGGCGGTGCCGTGAAGTCGTCGCCGCCGTACTTCTCGTCGAGCGCCGTCATGATCGGCTTCCAGATGGCGTGCCGGGCGTTGGAGGCGCGGATGGTGCCCTTCTCGCCCGTCAGGCTGATGAAGCGCAGGTTCTGCTTGGTGTTGTCGGCGAAGCCGTTGATGCTGCCGACCCAGACCGCCAGGGAGGCGGCCTTGCTGGCGCCCGCCGTCCACACGTCGGCGGCCTCGTCGGTGGTGCCCGTCTTGCCGATGTGCTCGATCCCGTCGAAGGGGTTCGAGGCGTAGGCCGTTCCGGAGGTCATCACCCGCTGCATCGCGTACTGCATCCCTCGGGCGACCTCGGGCGACACGGAGGGCGTGCACGCCGATGCCGGGGCGGCGACGGCGTTGCCCTCGCTGTCGGTGATCCGGTCGATGACGATCGCCGAGCAGGTCGTGCCGTCGTTCGCGATCCCCGCGTAGGCGTTGGCCACCGTCAGGGGCGCGATCTCGTTCGTCCCGAGGACCGAGGCCGGCCCGTTGGCGAGCTCGCGGCCGTCGGCGCGGTGCATCCCGAACGACTCGGCGGTGGTGCGGATGTCGCAGAGGTCGAGCTGCTGCGCCATTCCCATGAAGCCGGTGTTGATCGAGTTCGTGGTCGCGCCGAGCGCGCTCATCGAGCTCGCGTCCTCCGACGGGTCGTCGTTGCGAGGCGAGAACTTGCCGTAGTAGCCGCCGTCGCCCTCGACGTTGCACTTCTGGGGGTAGGAGCTGAAGCCGGAGGTGGGGGAGGCGAACGACTCGTTGACGGTGTGCCCCGCCTTCAGCCACTGCGCCAGCGTGAACACCTTGTAGGTCGATCCGGTCTGCACGCCGGAGCCGCCGCCCATGCTGAGGTCGACGTTGAGGTTGATCGCGCTGTAGCCGGGGTTCGCGGCGAGGAACTGCTCGTCCTGGCTGTACTGCGTGTTCTGCACCATGGAGAGCACGCGGCCCGTCTTCGCCTCGACGGAGGCGGCCGTCGCGCCGACCTGGAAGCGCGGGTCGACGGAGGGGATGTAGGCGTTGAGCGCCGCCTGCGAGACCTGCTGGATGTCGAGGTCGAGGGTCGTCACGACGTCGAAGCCGCCCTGGCGGATGCGCTGGTAGCGCTCGTCGTCGGTCGCCCCGAAGACGGAGTCGTTGCGGAGGACGTTCAGCACGTAGTCGCAGAAGTACGCGGCGTTGCCGGCGGTGGTGCAGCCGGTCGAGGGCTCCGTGATGTTCGGGGTGATCGGCTCGGCGACGGCGGCGTCGTGCGCGGCCTGGTCGATCCGGCCGTGCTTGAGCTCCTCCGACAGGATGTAGTCGCGGCGCTCCTTGGTGGCGGCGTAGCCGTTGGCGGCGCCGTTCGCCTCGTCGCCCGGGTTGTCGAAGCGGAACTTCGCCGGGTTGTTCACGATCGCCAGCAGCGCGGCCGCCTGCGAGGTCGAGAGCTGGCTCGCGGGGATGCCGTAGTAGTAGTTCGCCGCGGCCTCGATGCCGTAGACGGTGCCCCCGAAGAGGGCGATGTTGAGGTAGCCGAGCAGGATGTCGTCCTTCGACGCCTCCTTCTCGAGTCCGATCGCGAGGCGCATCTCCTTGAGCTTGCGCTCGGGGGTCGGGTCCGTCGCCTCCTGGTAGGCCTTGTCGCGCGCGGCCTCGTCGGTGATCGACTCCGCCTTCTGCACCAGGACGTTCTTGACGTACTGCTGCGTGATCGACGACCCGCCCTGCAGGTCGTCGCCCGTCAGCGTGACGGCGATGGCCCGGAGCGTGCCCTGGAGGTCGATGCCGCCGTGCTCGTAGAAGCGCGGGTCCTCGCCGGCGACGGCGGCGTCCTTCGCGGACTGCGCGACGTCGTCCCAGCCGACCTCCACGCGGTTCTGGTCGTAGACGGAGGCGAGGAGGGTCGTTCCGTCGCTCGCGTAGACGTTGGTGCGCTGCATCAGCTGGCCCACGTCGAGGTAGCCCGGCAGGTTCTGGAACATGCCGATCGTGTTGCTCGTCGCCAGGCCCGTCAGCGCGAGAGCCGGCGTGACGCCGACGGTGATCAGGACGCCCGCCACGGCGCTCATCCCGATGAACCCCATGACCGCCCGCAGCGACATCCCGAGCGGCCGGACGGAGCGGCGGGATGCAGTGGGAAGTGCCATGGAGCGGTCGTCCTTTCGACGCGGCGCGGGGCCGCGGAGATGTGAGGGAGGGTGGCGAGAAGCCTCGCGAGCAGTCGCGCGATCCCCCGAGTTCATGGTACGTGACGGGTGCGCCCGCGGGGCGTCCTCCTCCCGGTGGAGATGAGGAGCTGGCGGGTGATGCGCAGGAGCGGGCGCGTCCGGGGTGCTGACCTCGGGTCGATGCATCCGTATCGTGGGGGGAGCGCCGCTCCGAGGGGCGCTGCAGCACCCGTTCCACCCACCGCTCCGGGGCCCCGGGCGGCCGGCCCCGGCAGAAAGCGCACACCATGGCACGCATCCACGACGACGTGACCCAGCTCGTCGGCAGGACCCCTCTCGTCCGCATCAACCGGCTGGAGGGCGCCGACCAGGCGACGGTCCTCGCCAAGCTCGAGTTCTACAACCCTGCGAACAGCGTGAAGGACCGCATCGGCGTCGCCATCATCGACGCGGCCGAGGCCTCCGGCGAGCTGCACCCCGGCGGGACGATCGTCGAGGGCACGAGCGGCAACACCGGCATCGCGCTCGCGATGGTGGGTGCCGCCCGCGGCTACAAGGTCGTCCTCACGATGCCCGAGACGATGTCCGTCGAGCGCCGGGTCCTCCTCCGCGCCTACGGAGCCGAGATCGTGCTCACCCCCGGCAGCGAGGGCATGCGCGGAGCGGTCGAGCGCGCCCGCGCGATCGTCGACGAGACCCCCGGCGCGATCCTCGCCCGCCAGTTCGAGAACGCCGCCAACCCCGAGGTGCACCGCCGCACCACCGCGGAGGAGGTCTGGGAGGACACCGACGGCGAGGTCGACGTCTTCGTGGCCGGCATCGGCACCGGCGGCACCATCACGGGAGTCGGCCAGGTGCTCAAGGAGCGCAAGCCCGGTGTGCAGATCATCGGAGTGGAGCCGATCGACTCCCCGCTCCTCACCCAGGGCACCGCCGGTCCGCACAAGATCCAGGGCATCGGCGCCAACTTCGTCCCCGCGATCCTCGACCGCGAGGTCTACGACGAGATCATCGACGTGACGCTCGACGACTCCGTGCGGGTGGCCCGCGAGATGGCCGCGCAGGAGGGGATCCTCGGCGGCATCTCCTCCGGCTCGATCATGTGGGCCGCGCTCGAGGTCGCGAAGCGCCCCGAGAACGCGGGGAAGACCATCGTCGCCATCGTCTGCGACTTCGGCGAGCGGTACATCTCGACCGTCCTGTACGAGGACCTCCGCAGCTGAGCCCCTCAAGACGAGGCGGGACGCCCCGCTCCGGACGCGACGGTCGGCCGGAGCGCCGCGTCCCGTCCGGACCGGAGCGTCCCGGGCTCCTCGCCCTGCTCCGCGAGGACGTCCGCACCGCCCGGGAGCGCGACCCCGCCGCCCGGAGCGCGGTGGAGGTCGTCCTCTCCTACCCGGGAGTGCACGCGGTCTGGGTGCACCGCGTCGCGCACGCCTGGTGGCGGCGCGGCCTCCGCCTGCCCGCCCGGCTGCTCAGCCAGGCGGCGCGCGCGGCGACCGGGGTGGAGATCCACCCCGGTGCGACCATCGGCCGACGCCTGTTCATCGACCACGGCATGGGCGTCGTCATCGGCGAGACCGCGCGGATCGGCGACGACTGCATGCTCTACCACTCCGTCACGCTGGGCGGGAGGTCGGCCCGGCGCGAGCGTCGGCACCCCACGCTCGGCGACCGGGTGGTCGTCGGCGCCGGCGCGGTCGTCCTGGGCCCGCTCGTGCTCGGATCCGACGTCAGCGTGGGCGCGAACGCCGTCGTGGTGAAGGACGCGCCCGACGGAGCGGTGCTCGTCGGCATCCCGGCCCGCGATCTGCGCGATCAGGGCGGGGAGGAGGACCCGCTCGCCGGGTCCGGCCGCTCCACCGGCCCGGCGGGACGCGTCTAGCCGGCGACGCTCAGTCGTCGCCCCTCGGCGAGATGTCGCGCGGGGCGCTCTTGATCTGCGCGAAGGCGTCCAGTGCGTGCGCCCGCGTCTCCTTGAGGTCGACGAGGGGCGCCGGGTAGCCGTCCGCGCCTCCGGTCAGCGTGTCCCCTAGCGTCCACGGCTCGTGCACGGCGGCGCCCTCGACTCCGCCGAGCTCCGGCACGTTGTGGCGGATGTACTCGCCGGCCGGGTCGAACTTCCTCGACTGCGTGACCGGGTTGAAGACCCGGAAGAACGGCGACGCATCGGCTCCCGAGCCCGCGACCCACTGCCAGTTCGCGGCGTTGCTCGCCGGGTCCGCGTCGACCAGGGTGTCCCAGAACCACTCCTCGCCCACCCGCCAGTCGACCAGCAGGTTCTTGATCAGGAACGACGCGGTCACCATCCGGACCCGGTTGTGCATGTAGCCGGTGCTCCAGAGCTCGCGCATGCCGGCGTCCACCAGGGGGTAGCCGGTGCGCCCCTGGTGCCAGGCGGCGATCGCCTCCTGGCCGGGGCGTCCCCACGGGAAGGAGTCGAACCGGGTGTCGAAGTTCGCGGTCGCCAGATCCGGCCAGTGGAACAGCAGGTGGTAGCAGAACTCGCGCCAGAGCACCTCGGAGAGGAACCGGTCGCTGCCGTCGCCGCGGTGCAGGCCCTTCGCGTGCGCCTCCTCCAGGGCGTGCCACACCTGGAAGGGGCTGATCTCGCCCCACCTCAGGTGCGGGGAGAGGTTCGAGGTGGCGTCCTCCGCCGGCCGGTCGCGGCCGTCGGCGTAGTCGTCGAGCTGCTCCGCGAGGAACGCGCGCAGCCGGTCGGCCGCCGCCTTCTCGCCGGGGACCCAGCGCTCGCGCAGCCCTCCCGCCCAGTCGGGACGCGTGGGCAGCAGCTCCCAGTCGTCGAGGGAGTCGGAGGCGATCTCTCCCGTGACGCCGTCGAGCGAGCGGGGGCGGGGGAGCGGCGCGCGCGGCGTCGGCTTGGCGCGGCAGGCGCGGGCGAAGGGCGTGTAGACGGAGTAGGGGCCGCCGGCGCCGGTCTGCACGGTCCACGGCTCGAACATCAGCGAGCCCTGGTGGCTCTCGGCCTCGAGGCCGCCGTTGCGGAGCGATTCCTTCACCGCCGCGTCGACGGTGCGCTCGGCCCTCCCGTAGCGGCGGTTCCAGTGCACGGCTCCGGCGCCGATCTCCTCGGCGAGCTGGAGGACGACGGCCTCGGCCGGCCCACGGCGCAGGATCAGCGGGGCGCCGTGCTCGCGCAGGTCGGCGGCGAGGGCTGCGAGGCTGCCGTGCAGCCACCAGCGGGAGGCGCCCCCGAGCGGACGGATGCCCGCCGACTCCTCGTCGAGCACGTAGCAGACCGCGACGGGGCCGCCACGGTCGATCGCGGCGCGCAGAGCGGGGTTGTCGGCCAGGCGCAGGTCGTCGCGGAGCCAGACGAGGGTGGGGGAGGTGTCACTCATGGTGACCACCATGATCCGCGAGTCCCGCGCCGCGGCGAAGACCTGGCCGGTCGCTGCGGCCCGTGCTAGCGGGGACGGATCAGGCGGAGACGATGCCGTCGCGGAGCTTGTCGCAGAGCGCGGTCAGCTGCTTCAGCTCGTTTTCGTCGAGGACGCCGCCGACCTGCTCCGAGATGGTCCTCATGTGGGTGAGCGCGACGCGGCGGAAGAGCGCGTAGCCCTCGTCGGTGATCGCGATGATCGTGCCGCGGGCGTCCGCCGGATCCTCGCTCTTCTCGACGCAGCCGCGGGCGGCGAGCCGGTCGATCAGCCTGCTGACGCTGGGCTGCGTCAGGAGGACGTGCCGGTTCAGGTCGCGCAGCCGTGCGCGCCGACCGGGCTGCCGGGTGAGGTTGAAGAGCACGTCGTACTCGTTCATCGAGATCTCCCGCGAGGGGAACTCGGTGCTCAGGGTGCGCATCACCTGGACCTGGGCGCGGAAGAGCGACTCCCAGGCGGCGACGGCCTCTCTCGACCCCACTGGTCCTCCTTCACGGCACTCAGGAAGCGGTTCCCTGACATCCAGACGCCGTACAGCCTACGCCGGGGTGCTGGGAGGAGGGGAGTCGGAGGAAGGGGGCCGGGGGAACGACAGAAGGCCGGCCGCTGAGGCGAGCGGCCGGCCTTCATTCCCTTGCACCAAGAGTGTCCTGCAATCACTTCTCGCGCTTCCCGCCACAGCAAACGGTCGACGCACTTGAACTATATAACGACCCGGTAACGACGCAACCCTCTCTTTCCTGAATCCTCCCTGAGCCCCCCCCGCCGTCTCCATCGCCGCGCCCGCCCCCTGCTCCGATGGCCGCCTCCGGCGCCCGACGCACCCGCCCGCTGCCCGCCGGAGTCCGCAACGAACTGCACCGATCCCCTGACCCCCCAGACCCGAGGATCGACCTCTGCTCTCGTTCGTCGCCGACGCGGCCCGGGCCCGATCATCCAGCCCCGCGGGCGCGCCCCGCCCCGATCCGCCTTCGACCACGCAGCGGGCCGTCGAGCAGCCCTTTCCAGGGGAGGGGCGGTGCGCGCACATCTCCGGAGGTCGGGAGGACGTTCCGCCCTCGAGGCGAACGCGGGAAACGCGTGTCAGCGTTTCCCGCTAGCCGGTCGCGACCCGCTCTCCGAATCGCGACCACCGGTGAAGCCGACCGCGGTGAGGAGAGCGCAAGCGCTCTCCTCACGGTTCAGAACAGATCCGGCGACGGCGTCGACGCGTAGCGGATGGCGACGTCGGCGTGGCGGTCGAAGCGGTAGCCGACTCCGCGGACGGTGCGCACGATCTCCTCGTAGCGGCCGAGCTTGGCGCGGAGGCGGCGGACGTGGACGTCGATGGTGCGCTCGTTCGGCGCGTCGTCGTCCGCGGCGCCCCAGAGCGAGGCGATGAGCTCGGCGCGCTCGATGGTGCGGCCCTCGCGGAGCACGAGGTACTGGAGGAGCTCGAACTCCTTGTAGGTGAGGGGGGTGGTCTCCTCGTCGAGGATGACGCGCTTGCGGGAGATGTCGATGACGACGCCGCCGGGTGCACGGTCGGGGTCGGGCTCGGCGTCGGAGCGGCGCTTGGCGACGGCGGCCGGGTCCTGCAGCGCGAGGCGGACCACGTCCACGTCGCGGCCGCCGGCGCCCTGAGGGGCGAGGGCGACGGAGGCGTAGGTCTCGGCGTCGGGGGCGAGCTGCGCCGTGACGCGCTTGAGCTCCTCGACCAGGCGGCCGAGGTCGACTCCGGCGGCACGGGCCTTGGCCTCGTCGATGCCGACGTAGAGGGCGAAGCCGCGGGCCTCGGTGCCCTGGGGGACGGCGCGGAGGCGGGGTGCTGCGGGCGCGGCGTCGGCGACCGGCTGGAGGCGGGGCGCCTCGGTGGAGGTGGCGGCGGTGACGGTGCGGGTGTGGAGGAGGGTCATGACGAGTCCTTGGCTGGTCGGATCCGGGACGAGTGTCCGAGGGTGCGGATCCGGGTGTGCGCGATCGAGCCGGCCCGCGGTGCGCGGTGGCGGCAGAGACGGATGCGGGGCATCCAGGGGATCGTCCGCGCCTCGGACGCTCAGCCGATCGTGACGATCAGCGGGCGGAGGCGGTGCGGGGATCCGGCGAGGTCAGTTCCTCATGCACACATTCGACAGCACATGACGGGGCCACCGGCCATCATCATGCCGGCATTCCCGATGGCCTCGAGGGAGGTCAGGGCGTGCAGGGTGTCAGTCATGTCCGTCAGTAAAGCGGAGGCCGGTGCACGGCGTCAACACTTCCGTGGGGATGGACGGCGCGTCGGGGGTGGTTCCGGTGCTCGGGAGGAGGCGCGAGTCGTGACGGGGGATCGCGATGCGGCCGCTGCGCGGGCTGCTCGATCAGCAGGACGGGCGGTGCCGGACGGTCTCGCTGAGGGGGTGTCGAGACCCTCGCTGCGCCGGCCGACCGGCACGGCTCAGCGGGGCTCCCTGTTCCGGGGCGCGACGCGAGGCCCGCTCGTCCGGGGGCCGGTGGGCTCAGCCCGCGAGGCCGTAGAGGCGGTCGCCCGCGTCGCCGAGGCCGGGGACGATGTAGCCGAGCTCGTTGAGCTTCTCGTCGAGGGAGCCGAGGACGATGGTCACGTCGCGGTCGCCGAAGGCCTTCTCGACGGCGGCCAGGCCCTCGGGGGCGGCGAGCAGGCAGACGGCGGTGACGTCGACCGCTCCCCGGTCGAAGAGGAACTGGATGGCCGCGACGAGCGAGCCGCCGGTCGCGAGCATCGGGTCGAGGACGAAGCACTGGCGGTTCGACAGGTCGTCGGGCAGGCGCTCCGCGTACGTGGTCGGCTCGAGCGTCTCCTCGTTGCGCGCCATGCCCAGGAAGCCGACCTCGGCGGTCGGGATGAGCTTGACCATGCCCTCGAGCATCCCGAGGCCGGCCCGGAGGATCGGGACGACCAGCGGCTGCGGGTCGCTGAGCGCGAGGCCGGTGGTCTGCGTCACAGGGGTCTCGATGGTGACGGTGCGGGTGCGGACGCCGCGGGTGGCCTCGTAGGCGAGGAGCGTCATCAGCTCCTCGGCGAGCTGCCGGAAGGTGGGGGAGGGGGTGCGCTTGTCACGCAGCACGGTGAGCTTGTGGGTGATCAGCGGGTGGTCGGCTACGTGGACGCGCATAAGCTCAATCTACTGGCCGGAGCGGCGCCCCACCGGCCGCAGCGGGCCGCCGCAGGAGGGGGAGCGATGCGCGACAGCGATCTCCGCGTCCCCCGCCGCTCCGAGGAGTGGATGGGCCTGGCGCTCGGCGAGGCGCGGCGGGCCGCGGGTTGGGGCGACGTCCCCGTGGGCGCGGTGGTCCTCGACTCGGAGGGGGTCGTGCTCGGGCTCGGGCGCAACGAGCGCGAGCTGCGGCGGGATCCGACGGCGCACGCCGAGGTGGTCGCGATCCGCGCGGCGGCCGAGGCCCGCGGCGACTGGCATCTCGAGGGCTGCACGCTGGTGGTCACGCTCGAGCCGTGCGTGCTCTGCGCCGGAGCGATCCTGGCGGCGCGGATCGACCGCGTCGTCTTCGGTGCGTGGGACGAGAAGGCGGGCGCCTCCGGATCCGTGCACGACCTCCTCCGCGACCGCCGGCACAACCACGTGGTCGAGGTGTACCCCGGGGTCCGCGCCGCGGAGTGCTCGCGGCTCCTGCTCGACTTCTTCGCCGACCGCCGCTGACGCCGACCGCCGCTGACGCCGAGCGCCGCCGAACCCCTCAGCTCGGAGCGCCCAGCCACTCCGTCAGCGCGAGCCGCGTCGCCGCGTGCATCCGCTCGAAGCGCTCCGCCGCGACGTCGTCGGCGAGCACGGCGGCGTCGTAGCCCGCCGCTCCTGCCCACTCCCCGTCGCCCTCGAGCCACTGCGCGGCCATCGTGCCGGTCAGCTCGGGGTGGAACTGCACGCCGAGGAGCCAGTCCTCCACGGCGAACGCCTGCACCTCGCCCGCCGGCGACGACGCCAGCAGCGCTGCTCCGCTCGGCAGCGCGAAGGTGTCGCCGTGCCACTGCATCACGTCGACGCCGGCGAGGTGCCGGAGCGGGGAGCCGGCGCCCTCCTCCGTGAGCACGACCGGGCGGAAGCCGACCTCGCGGGCCGATCCGGGATGGACGGACTCGCCCAGGGCGGTCGCGATCAGCTGCGCTCCGAAGCAGACGCCGAGCGTGGGACGGCGGTGGTGCATCCGGTCCTGCAGGAGCGCGATCTCGGGGCTGATGAAGGGGTGCCGCGAGGTCTCGTAGACGCCGGCGCTGGAGCCGAGCGTGACGACGAGGTCGGGGGCGAGGATGTCGATCGCGTCGAGGTCCGTCCCTGCGACGGCGTCGACGGCGAACCCCCGCTCGGTCAGCATCGGCTCGAGCGCGCCGAGCCCGGCACCGCGCTCGTTGACGATCGCCAGGGCCCGGCGCATCTCAGGCGCTCCCGTGCGGCGCGGCCGGCGGGGAGGCGGCGGGCGGAGCGGAGGCGGCCGGAGCGGCCGCGGCGGCCGTCCCTTCCGCCTCCGTCACGGCCGGACGGGCCGCCGCCGATCCTGCGCGTCCACGGTCGACGTCGGGCTCGAGGTAGATCGTGGTGGCGGCGGGAACGGCCTCGCGGATCCGCCTCTCCGCCGCGTCGATCCCGGCGGCCACGTGCTCGAGGGTCTCGGCGGCCGGGAAGGCGAGCTTCGCGGCCACGAGGATCTCGTCCGGCCCGAGGTAGAGGGTGCGCATGTGGATGACGCGCTCGACGTCGCGCCCGGCCTCGAGCGCGGCGCGGATCGAGGCGGCGTCGGCGTGGGTCGCCCCCTCGCCGACCAGCAGGCTCTTCGTCTCGACGCCCAGCACGATCGCCACCACGATCAGCAGGGTGCCGATCATGATCGTTCCGATCGCGTCGTAGACCGAGTCGCCGGTTATCACGGTCAGCCCGACTCCGAGCAGCGCGAACGTCAGGCCAGTGAGCGCGGCGACGTCCTCGAGGAGCACGACCGGCAGCTCCGGCGCCTTCGCCCGGCGGATGAACTGGAACCAGGACTGCGAGCCGCGGACCCGGTTCGACTCCTTCACTCCGGTGCGCAGCGAGTAGCCCTCGAGGCAGATCGAGATCACGAGGACCAGGATCGGCAGCCAGGCGTTCTCGAGCTCGTGCGGCTCGGCGATCTTCTCGATGCCCTCGTAGAGCGAGAAGACGCCGCCGACGGAGAACAGGATGATCGACACCACGAAGGCGTAGACGTAGCGCTCGCGCCCGTAGCCGAACGGGTGCTCCTCGTCGGCGGCCTTCCGCGACTTGCGGCCGCCGAGCAGCAGGAGCAGCTGATTGCCGGAGTCGGCGAGCGAGTGCACGCCCTCGGCGAGCATGGAGGCGGATCCGGAGAAGAACCAGGCGACGAACTTCGTCAGGGCGATGCCGAGGTTGGCCGCGAGCGCCGCGATGATCGCGGTGCCGCCTCCGGATGCGCTCACGTGGTCTCCTCGGGCTCGCCGCTGGATGGTCGGGCCATCCTACGAGGCGCCGGACCGCACCCGGACCCCCTTGCCGCGGGCTCTTCGTAGGATGAGCGGCGTGACCGATGCGCCCGTCCTGCTCCCGTCCATCGCCGTCCTCGGCCTCGGCTCGATGGGGGGCGCGATCCTCCAGGGCCTGCTGGCTCCCGGCGTGCGCGTCGAGGGGGGCGTGCGGGTGACCAACCGCGACTCCGCGAAGGCCGCCGCGTGGGACGGCCACCCGGTGGTCACCGCCTTCGCCACCGCGGACGACTCGGAGGCCAACCGGCGTGCGGTCGAGGGCGCGGCGATCGTGCTCGTGGCCGTCAAGCCGCACATGGTGCCGGACCTGCTCGACGAGATCGCCGACGCGCTCGCCCCGGGCGCGGTCGTCGTCTCCGTCGCCGCCGGTGTGACCGCGGCCACGTTCGAGCGGCACCTGCCCGCGTCCGTCGCCGTGCTCCGCTCGATGCCGAACACTCCCGCGGTCGTGGGCCGCGCCGTCACCGGCCTCAGCGCGGGCACGCGGTCCGGCGACGAGGACCTGGCGCTCGTGCGCCGCCTGTTCGAGACGGTCGGCGAGGTGGTCGAGGTGCCGGAGTCGCAGCTCGACGCGCTCTCGACGATCTCCGGCTCGGGGCCCGCCTACGTGTTCCTGCTGATCGAGGAGCTCATCGCGGCCGCTGTCGCGAAGGGCTTCACTCCGGAGCAGGCGTCGACGATGGTGGTCGGCACGTTCCGCGGCGCCGCCGAGCTGCTCGCGGACTCCGGCGAGGAGCCCGCGGAGCTGCGCCGGCGGGTCACGAGCCCGAAGGGCACCACCGAGCGGGCCGTCGCGGTCCTGCAGGAGGCCGACCTCGCCGCCCTCTTCACGCGGGCGACCGACGCCGCGCTGGCCCGCGCCCGCGAGCTCGCCGCCTCCTGACTCCGCCCTCCTCTCCGCGAGACGCCGCCCGGGTACGCGACACCCCGGAGCGGGCGTACCGGAGCGGCATCCCGCAGAGGAGGAGGGAGGGGGCGCGGGTCAGGAGCCGAGGGCCGCGAAGCGCTCGATGTCGCTGGGGGTGCCGCTGACCACGATGAGGTCGTGGTTCGAGACGACGGTCTGCTCGGTCGCGTAGGTGAAGGGCTTGCCCGGGCTCTTGACGCCGACGACGGTC
>NZ_PSUU01000040.1:0-35849 GCF_002932015.1 Rathayibacter sp. AY1H3 | reverse complement strand
CCAGCGGATCGACGTGCGCGGAACGCACGACGCCCTCCAGAACGGAACCACCCTCCCCAGCCGACCGCGGCCGACCGACGACGAAGGAGGAGAGAGGCTATGAGTGCAGCCGCAGCGCCGTCCAGAGCTCGGTGCGGGCGGAGACGTCGTCGAGGTCGAGGCCGAGGGCGCGCTCGACGGCGGTGATGCGGTTGCGGAGGGTGTGACGGTGCACGCCGAGGTCGCGGGCGGCGGGCTCCCAGGCGCCGTTGCGGCGGAGCCAGACGCGGGCGCTCTCGAGCAGCACGGCTCCCTCCGGGGTCAGCAGCGGTGCGAGCATCCGGCGGGCGAGCGGTGCGGCTCCGGCGGCGGCGAGGAGCCCGATCATCCCCTCGGCGGCGACGTCCTCGAAGCGGACCACCGTCCTGTCTCCTGTCCGCTCGGCGGCGCGCCGCGCCTCCTCGAGGCCCCGGTCCAGGTCGGACCAGCCGATCGGGGCGGAGGCGCCGGCGCTCGCGCCGTGCCGCTCCAGCACGGCGGTCAGCGGCCCGAGTCCGTCGGCGGCGGCCACGGCGACGAGCGAGCCGTCCCTCTCGGCGAAGAACAGGCGCGCGCCGTCCTCCTCCGCCACGACCTCCAGCTCGTCGAGGAGCGAGTCGCCGTGCACGGGCGTGCTCAGCACGACCACCCGCACCGGCTCGGCGGGCAGCGGGCTCCCCAGGCGCCGTGCGGTGCTCTCGGCGACGTCGAAGGCTCCCGCGGCCAGCAGCTCGAGCAGTCCGGAGCGCAGCTGCCGACGGGAGGAGTCCAGCGCGCGCCGCTGCTCCAGCGCGATGCTCGCCAGGGCTATGACGCTCGCGACGAGGTCGCTGCCCGCCGGGTCCAGGGGCGTGCCGGTGCCCACGGCGAGCACCCCGCGCAGGTGGTCGCGGCGCCCGATCGTCTGCAGCGTCACTCCGCCGCCGTCGTCGAGCCGGAGTCCCGCTCGGCTGCCGCGGGTCAGGGCGTGCCTCGCGGCCGCGGCGACCGCCTCCTCCGCCGGCACGTCGAGCCGGGTGGGCAGGTGCACCCTCTGCCCGGCGGCGTCGTAGAGGGCGACCCAGCAGTCCAGCTGCCGCTCCAGCTCGGTGAGGATCGCCGCGAGCCCGTCCGGCCGCAGCGCCGCGCGGGCGACCCGCCGCTGCGCCTCGAGCGACCACTCCAGCCGCTCGCGCTGCTCCCGCGAGATCACGTCGGCGACGAAGCGGATGATCCCCATGAACGGAGTCAGGTCCGCCACCTCCAGCAGCGGCAGGCCCTGGCGCTCGCACGCCGTGACGAGAGCGGCGGGCACCTCGTCGTGCACGATGCGGGTGGCGAAGCCGAGCGCGCGGATGCCGCGGCCGCGCAGCCGGGCGACGTACTCCTCCGAGAACTCGGCGCTGTCGTGCCCGGTGAAGTGAACGCCGTCGGTCAGCAGCAGCTGGCCCGACTCGAGCCAGGGCGTCGGATCGACGAGGTCCGAGGAGTGCGCCCACACCAGAGGGGCGTCGAGGTCGGCCTCGTCGTGGACCCCGGCGAGCACGCGGAGGCGGAAGGCCGGTTCGGCCAGCAGATCGCGGACGGTCGCGGGCATGCGCGGCTCCCTTCGACGTTCCGTCCATCGTAGGGTCCGCGGATCGACGGATCCGCACGCCCGCTTCCGAGGCGCGCGCGGCACGATGGGGAGCATGACGTCCTCGACCGCCCCCACCGTCCGCGACAACGCCTCGGTCACCGCCGCCGACCGGTCCCGCGTGTTCCACTCCTGGTCGGCGCAGGGCGCGCTGAACCCGCTGCCGATCGCGGGCGGTCTCGGCGCCGAGGTCTGGGACGTCGACGGCACCCGCTACCTCGACTTCTCCAGCCAGCTCGTGAACGTCACCATCGGCTACCAGCACCCGAAGGTCGTCGCCGCGATCCAGGAGCAGGCGGGCGTCCTCACCACGGTCGGCCCCGCCTACGCGAACGAGACCCGCGCCGAGGCGGCCCGCCTGATCACCGAGCGGGCGCCCGAGGGCATGGAGAAGGTCTTCTTCACCAACGGCGGCGCGGACGCGAACGAGAACGCGATCCGCATGGCGCGACTGTTCACCGGCCGCGACAAGGTCGTCTCGCTGTACCGCTCGTACCACGGCAACACGGGAGCGGCGATCGTCTCGACCGGCGACTGGCGCCGCATCCCGAACGAGTACTCCCGCGGGCACGTGCACGCCTTCGGGCCCTACCTGTACCGCAGCGAGTTCTGGGCCGAGAGCCTCGAGCAGGAGTGCGAGCGCGCCCTCCACCACCTCGAGCGCGTCGTGCAGGCGGAGGGGCCGGAGTCGATCGCCGCGTTCCTCCTCGAGACCATCCCCGGCACCGCCGGCGTGCTCACCCCGCCGCCCGGCTACCTCGCGGGTGTCCGCGAGATCGCCGACCGGTACGGCATCCAGCTGATCCTCGACGAGGTCATGGCGGGCTTCGGCCGCACGGGGGAGTGGTTCGCCTTCGACGCCTTCGACGTTTGCCCCGATCTGATCACCTTCGCGAAGGGCGTCAACTCCGGCTACGTCCCGATCGGCGGCGTCGTCATCTCGGATCCGATCGCCCACCACTTCGACGAGCGCGTCTTCCCCGGCGGTCTCACCTACTCGGGCCACCCGCTCGCCGCGGCCAGCGTCGTCGCGACGCTCCAGGCGATGGAGGAGGAGGGGATCGTCCACAACGCGCGCACCATCGGCTCGGAGCACCTGGCCCCCGGCCTGGCGGCGCTCGAGGCGAAGCACGACCTGATCGGCGAGGTCCGGGGCTCCGGAGTGTTCTGGGCGCTGGAGCTGGTCACCGACCGGGCCGCGCGCACCCCGCTGCCGGCGGCCTCCGTCGCCCGCCTCAAGGCCGACCTGCTGTCCCGCGGCCTTCTGCCCTTCACCGCCGACAACCGGATCCACGTGGTCCCGCCGGCCGTCATCACCCCCGCCGAGGTCGCCCGCGGCCTCGGCATCCTCGACGACGCCCTCACCGCCTTCAGCGGCTGACCGCACTCCGTTCCGCAGGCGGCGGCGTCCTCGCGAGGCGTGTCCGGGGATCCGCGTTCCAGCGGATCCGCGTCGCCGTGCGCGACCCGCTCCTCGGGACCCGGCCCCGCGCTGGAGCCGACTGCGGGACGCCGCGCGGGGAGCGACGTCCTGACCAGCGGCGCCGTCGCGAGGCGTATCCGGGGATCCGCGTTCCAGCGGATCCGCGTCGCCGTGCGCGACCCGCTCCTCGGGACCCGGCCGCGCGCTCGGGCCGACTGCGGGACGCCGCGCGGGGAGCGGCGTCCTAACTAGCGGCGTCATCGCGAGGCGTATCCGGGGATCCGCGTTCCAGCGGATCCGCGTCGCCGTGCGCGACCCGCTCCTCGGGACCCGGCCCCGCGCTGGAGCCGACTGCGGGACGCCGCGCGGGGAGCNNNNGTGTCCGGGGATCCGCGTTCCAGCGGATCCGCGTCGCCGTGCGCGACCCGCTCCTCGGGACCCGGCCCCGCGCTGGAGCCGACTGCGGGACGCCGCGCGGGGAGCGGCGTCCTGGCCAGGCGTATCCGGGGATCCGCGTTCCAGCGGATCCGCGTCGCCGTGCGCGACCCGCTCCTCGGGACCCGGCCCCGCGCTGGAGCCGACCGCGGGACGCCGCGCGGGGAGCGGCGTCCTAACCAGCACTGTGCAAGGCGAACGCCGTCACGAACCCGAGCACCGCGTACAGCCCGGTGAGCACGTCGTCGCGGTCGAACGCCTCGGGAATCATCGTGTTCGAGATCATGGCGAGGATCGCGCCGGCGGCGACGGTCGTCACGAAGGCCACGACCGCGCCGGGCGCGGTGGCGAAGACCAGGAAGCCGACCAGCGCCGCGGCGGCCGAGATCGCGGCGATCCCGCCCCAGACGGTGAAGACGTAGCGGGCGGAGCGGCCGTCGGCTTTCATGCCGACCGTCGAGGACAGGCCCTCGGGGAGGTTCGAGATCGCGACCGCGGCGACGATGGGCACGCTGATCGCCGCTCCCGCTCCGCCCTGGGCGACCGAGAGGCCGAGCACGATCGATTCGGGGACCCCGTCGATCAGGGCGCCGGCCGCGATGGCCGCGCCTCCTCCTCCGCCCGACCCCTTCGCGCTCTTGCGGTTCCCCGCGCCGGCGCGGGTGAGCAGCGCGTCCGCGCCGACGAAGACGACGGCTCCCGCGAGCGTGCCGAGGATCGTCGGGAGCAGTCCTCCGTCGTCCGCCGCCTCCTGCACGAGCTCGTAGGCGAGCGCCGAGATCAGCACCCCTGCTCCGAACGCGGAGATCGCGGCGGTGAGCTTCGGGGGCACGCGCACGAACCAGGCGAGCGCGGCGCCGATCAGGAGGGTGGCGCCGCCGATCGCGCCGCTGGCGAGGGCGAGGGTCCAGGGAGGCACGGCTCCACCCTGGCACCGGCGGCGTCCCGTCGCGGCGGGCTTGACGGCGGCGCTCCGGCGGCGCTCGACCCGCCTCCGCCCGCCCCGACAGCTGTCGTGCAGGCGTCGGGCCGCGATGCCCGGCCGATCCTCGGCGATGGAGGGCCGCTCGGGCCGGGCGTCCCCGTAAACTGCCGGAATGGCGGAGTTCAGCGCGAGTGTTTTCCAGAACGAGTTCCTCTCGGACGGCGCCACCGACGTGCACGCCATCGTCACGGTGACCGCGTCCGGCACGGGGGTCGCCGGGTCCGACGGGGCCGCGGCCGAGATCATCATCGTGGACTGCTCCGGATCGATGACCGGCGAGAACATGACGGCCGCGAAGCGCGCCGCCGCCGTGGCCGTCGACCAGATCCTGGACGGTACCTTCTTCGCCGTCGTGGCCGGGTCCGAGCGCGCCGACCGCGCCTTCCCGTACCCCAACGCCACCGTCTCGATGGTGCGGATGGAGCCGGGGGCGCGAGCCGCGGCGAAGGAGGCGATCGGCTACCTCCAGGCCGACGGCGGCACCGCGATGGGCACCTGGCTGACCCTCGCCCGCCAGCTGTTCGCGACCGTGCCGGAGGCGACGCAGAGGCACGCGATCCTCCTCACCGACGGCAAGAACGAGCACGAGTCGCGGATGCAGCTGGACGCGGCGATCCGCGCGGCGTCGGGCGACTTCCAGTGCGACGTGCGCGGCGTCGGCTCCCGCTGGATCGTCGAGGAGGCGCGCACCATCGCGAGCGCCCTGCTGGGCACCGTGGGCCTGATCGCGAACCCGGCCGACATGGCTGCCGACTTCGAGTCGCTGATGCGGGCGTCGATGGGCCGGGGAGTCGCCAACGGTGAGCTCCGCGTCTGGACTCCGCAGGGCGCGCAGCTGCTCTTCATCCGCCAGGTCGCTCCGAACCTCGAGGACCTCAGCTCCCGGCGGAACGCCGTGAACCCGCTCACCGGCGCCTACCCGACCGGCGCCTGGGGCGACGAGTCGCGGGAGTACCACGTGGCGGTCCGGGTCGCGTCGAAGCCGGTCGGCTCGGAGCAGCTCGCCGCGCGGGTGCAGCTCAGCGTGCGCGACGAGGTGGTCGCCTCCGCCCTGGTGAAGGCGCGCTGGACGGACGACTCCGCCCTGACCGCCCGCATCGACCCCGCCGTCGCCCACTACACCGGCCAGACCGAGCTCGCCTCGGCGATCCAGGACGGGCTCGCGGCGAAGGCGCGGGGCGACGAGGCGACCGCCACGGTCAAGCTCGGGCGGGCGGTGCAGCTCGCCTCCGTCACCGGGAACGACGAGGCGACCGCGAAGCTGCGGAAGGTCGTCGAGATCGACGACCCGAACGAGGGCACCGTGCGGCTCAAGCGCGGCGTGGACCGCCTCGACGAGATGGCGCTGGACACCGCGTCGACCAAGACCACGCGGGTGCGCAAGTGAGCTTCCGCTGTCCCGAGGGGCACACCTCCCAGTCCGGCGACTACTGCGACGTCTGCGGGGCGCCCATCGGTGCCGCTGCGGCCCCGTCGCCCGCTCCCGCCGCGCCGACCACCGCGATCCCGACCGGCCCCTCGGTCTGCCCGCACTGCTCGTTCCCGAACGAGCCCGGTGCCCTGTTCTGCGAGAACTGCGGCTACGACTTCACGACCGGCTCCCTCCCCGAGGCCGATCCGTTCACCTCCTCCGGCGCCGTCCGCGCTCCGGGCGAGGTCGGCGGCTCCGCGACGCCGTCGGGGGACCCGGCCCAGCACCTGGGCGAGGCGCCCGCGCCGCAGGCCGATCCCGCGGCTCGAAGCGAGCTGGTCCCGGAGCAGGAGGCCGGCTTCGACACCCCCGTCGCGACCGCGCCGCCCGCCGCTCCGCCGACCGAGGTGATCCCGGAGGCCCCTGCACCCGAGGCCGCAGCCCCCGACGCGGCACCCGGGGCCTCAGCGTCGGAGGAGGAGTCCGCGTCCGCGCCGGCCACCGGCTCCGCCCGCCCCGCCGCCGCTTCCGCGGACCCGGACCGCCCGTGGATCGCCGAGCTCTGGGTCGACCCGGAGTGGTACGCCGAGCAGCGCGCTGACGACCCGATGCCCTCGCCCGGCCCGCCCGCGACCGTCGTCCTCCGCGAGCGCACCCTGCTCGTCGGCCGCCCGTCCGTCTCGCGCGGCATCTCGCCGCAGGTGGACTGCGGCTCCGACTCCGGTGTCTCGCGGCGCCACTGCCAGCTGAGCACCGACGGCTACCGCTGGTGGGTCGAGGATCTGCAGTCGGCGAACGGCACGTACCTCGCCCCGGCCGGGGCTCCGCTCCCGCAGTCGCCGATCGCCGCCGGTCAGCGCCGCGAGGTCGAGGAGGGCGATCGGATCTACGTGGGCGCCTGGACGCGGATCGTGCTCCGTCCCGCGTTCCCCGGCGAGGCCTAGGGCCCCGCGCCCGGTCGGTCAGCGACCGGCGAGCGCTCCGAGCATCCACGACAGCGCCGCGATCGCGCCGACGCCGACCACGCTCGAGCCGATGATCACGGAGCGCCGGATCCGTGCCGCGCGCGAGTCCGAGGCGGTCGGCGCGCCCGAAGCCGAGCCCGTCGTCATCCCGCCGCGGAGCCGGTGCGCGACCTCGTCGGCGGTCGGCCGCTTCTCCGGGTCCCTCTGTGTCATCGAGGTCAGCAGCGCCCGCCACTCCGCCGGCAGGGCGTCGGGCACGGAGGGGCTGCGGTGGAGGCGGGCGATCGCCGCCTCGAGGACGGTGCCCGAGTACTCCCGGTGACCGGTGATCGCCTCGAGGAGGACCAGGCCGAGGGAGAAGACGTCGCTCGCTCCGCTGATCGGCTCGCCCGCGACCTGCTCCGGGCTGACGAAGCTCGCGGTGCCGATCACGACGCCGTCGCTGGTGAGGCGGGAGCCGTCCATGAAGTGGGCCACGCCGAAGTCGGTGAGCTTGGCGGTGCGGGTGTAGCCGCTGGAGGCGACCTCGCTGACCAGGATGTTCGCGGGCTTCACGTCGCGGTGCACGACGCCGCGCTCGTGCAGGTAGGCCAGGGCCTCCGCGAGCTGTGTGCCGATCGCCGCGACCTCCGCCGCCGGGAGGGGGCCGGACTCGAGCCGCGCCTCCATCGTGGGGTCGGCGACGAGCTCCATCACGACGTAGCGGCGGACCTCGCCGCCGAAGTTGTGCAGCCCCGCGTCGAAGAGGTTGACGATGCCGGGGTGGGCGAAGGAGCTCAGCATCCGCACCTCGCGCTCCTGGCGGGCCACGTCCTCGGGGTTCGAGGCCTCCGCGCGGAACACCTTCACGGCGACCTCGCGCTGCACGGTCTCGTCGCGGGCCCGGTAGACCGAGCCCATCCCGCCGGAGCCGATGCGCTCGATCAGGTAGTAGCGGCCGGCCACCTTCTGCTGGGCGGCGTTCGCGGCGACGGTACTCATGGCGATCCCGCCTTCCGCTCGAACGGTGCGCTCCGGAGCGCACGAGGTGGGCGCCTGCGACGACGGTACCGCGGGGCGGCGCCGGCCGGGTCGGCGGAACGGGGGGATTGACACTCCCGGCCCCGGACGGGGGGACGAATGGCCGCTCAGCGCACCGATCGGCATCCCCCGCCGCGGGGTCAGCGGAGGCCGCTGCGCGCGAAGCCCTGCACGAAGTAGCGCTGGAACACCAGGAACAGCACCACCATCGGCACGACGTTCACCAGGGCGAACGCCATGGTCGCTCCGTAGTCGCTGCCGAACTGCCCCTGGAGGAAGAGCAGCCCGATCGGGAGCGTGAACAGCGCGTTCTCCTTCAGGGCGATGAGCGGCCAGGCGAAGTCGTTCCAGGAGCCGAGCAGCGACATGAAGAAGAGCACGGCGATGAGCGGCTTCGAGAGGGGGAGGACGATGGCCGTGAACACGCGGAAGTGCCCGGCGCCGTCGATCCGGGCCGCCTCGATCAGGTCCCGCGGGATCGCGAGGATGAACTGCCGCGCCAGGAACAGCCCGAACGCCGACGCCGCCGTCGGCAGGATCACCGCCCAGTAGCTCCCGTAGAGGCCGAGGTCGGTGACGAGCCGGAACAGCGCCACCATGATCACCTGCACGGGCAGGGTGAGCGTCGACAGGGCCAGGAGGAAGAGCACGCCGGATCCGCGGAACCGCAGCTGCGCGAAGGCGTAGCCGCCGAGCAGGTTGATCGTCACGGTGATCAGGGCGGTGACCAGGCTGATCGCGAGGGAGTTGCCGAACCAGGTCGCCACGGGGAACGACGAGAACACCCGCTCGAAGTTCACCAGCGTCAGCTCGCGCGGCCAGAGGCGGAGGGTGCCGCCGAGCAGCTCGGACCGCGAGGAGAACGCGACGACGACCATCCAGTACAGCGGGAAGACGATGACCACCGAGACACCGAGGGCGAGGGCGAGGCGGAGCAGGCGCGAGGTGCGCGACGTGCGGATCATTCGACGAGGTCCCTCGAGCGGTTGGTGCGCCACTGCACCGCGGTGAAGATCATGGTCAGGATCAGCAGCACGATGCCGATGGCCGCGGCGTAGCCCTGGTCGCGGGTGACGAACCCGGTGTCGTAGGCGTAGGTCACGAGCACCGAGGTCGCGTTCTGCGGTCCGCCGCCGGTGAGCACGAAGACGATGTCGAACACCTGGAACGAGTAGATGACGTTGAGGATGAGCAGGAAGAACGACGACGGGCCGACCAGCGGCAGCGTCACGTGGCGGAACTGCTGCCACGCGTTCGCTCCGTCGAGCCGGGCCGCCTCGTAGAGCGCCGGGTTCACCCCCTGCAGCCCCGCCAGGTAGATCAGCATGTTGAAGCCGGTGCGCCACCACAGGGTGACGAGCACCACGGAGGCGAAGGCCGCCGCTCCGCCGGACTGCCAGGCGATGCGGGGGAGGCCGATCGTCTGGAGCATGCCGTCGAGCACGCCGCTGTTCTCGTCGAAGATCAGCACGCCCATCAGCGCCGTCGCCACTCCGGAGACCGCCATCGGCAGGATGAGGATGCTGCGGAACACCGGCCGCGCGGGCAGCACCGAGTTCATCAGCACCGCCGCGCCGAGGCCCAGCGCCATCGAGAGCGGGGTCACGATCAGGGTGAACAGCGCCGTGTTCAACGTCGAGCGCCAGAAGAGGCCGTCGCCGAGCAGCCGCGCGTAGTTGTCGAGTCCGACGAAGACGCCGTCGCCGAAGCCGTTCGTGCGCTGGAAGCCGATCAGGAACGCGCCGCCCAGGGGGACGAACACGAACAGGCCGAGCATCAGCAGGTTCGGCGCGAGGAACGCGTAGGCGGCCGCCGTCTCGCGGGCGGGGGCGCGGGAGGTGCGCCGGGGGCGGGCGGTCACCGCCTCCGGCGCGAGGACCGACCGGCTCACTGCGTCGCGGCCGCGATGCCGGAGGTGAGGCCGGCGATGGTGTCCTCGGTGCTGCGCCCGCCGACGAAGGCCTGCTCCAGCTGCTCCTTGAGCACCGTGATGATCGCGGCCATGTCGGGCGAGGCGACTTGCGCCGAGTCGGACGCCTGGACGGTGCCCGCCTGGCCGAGGAACACCTCGGCGAGCTCGGGGCGCACGGCGAACTCGATGCCCGACTCCGTGAGGTCGCGACGGGTGGGGAGGAGGGAGGCGCCGGCGCAGAAGTCGCGCATCGCCTCCTCCTCCGTCACGAACGCGAGGAAGGAGGCGGCCAGCTCCGGGTTCTTCGCGGCCTTGGTCGCGACGAGGGCGTTGCCGCCGAAGTCGCCGCCTCCGCGCACGTTGCGCGGGGAGTAGGTGGCGCCCCACTCGAAGTCGAGGGTGGAGTCGGCGTCGGGGATGAGGAACGCGCCGGCGAAGGTCATCGCGGTGGTCTGCGAGTACCAGAGGTCGCTGGCGTAGGTGGTCGCCTGCACGGAGCTGCTCGGCGGCACGAGGCCGTCGGTGAAGAAGCTGCGGCTGAAGTCGATCGCGGCGCGGCCGGCGGCGGAGTCGATCGCGGGCCCGGACAGGTCCTCGGTGAGGAAGCGGCCGTCGGCCTGGAAGAGCAGGCTCAGCCAGCGGGTGACGCCGTTGCCCTGCCAGTTGTAGGCGAAGGGGTAGCGCTCGGCGGGGAGCGAGGCGCGCAGCTTCCGCCCGACCTCGGTGAACTCCTCCCAGGTCCACGCCTCCTCGGGCGAGGAGGGGAAGGAGGTGACGCCCGCGTCGGCCAGCACCTGCGTGTTGTAGAGGATCAGCGAGGTGTCGGTGTGGTGGGGGACGCCGAAGGGGCTCCCGCCGCTCTGCACCGCGGCCCAGGCCGGATCGGTGAACCGCTCGGCGACGTCGGAGTCGAGGAAGCCCGACAGGTCCAGGAGCTGGTCGCGGCCGGCGTAGCTGCCGAACGTGTAGTACGGGACCCGGAAGACGTCCGGCGGGTTCCCCGCCTGCAGCTGCGCGTCGATGTTGGTGAACATCTGCTCGTACGGGACCGCGTTGAGGGTCACGGTGGCGCCGGCGTTCGCCGACTGGAACGCGTCGATCGCGCGCTGGAAGCCGGCCAGCTCGGCGTCGGTGCCCCAGGTGGTGAAGGTGAGGGTGTCGCTGCCGGCGCTCGCCGCGGGGCCCGCGGGGGCGAAGCCGCAGCCGGAGAGGACCGGGACGGAGGCGGCGACGCCGAGCGCTCCGAGGAAGCGGCGGCGGTCGAGGACCGCGCGTCCGAGCTGCGAGAGGTCGAGAGCCCCCGAGGGGAGCCCCTTGCTGGTCAGGCCCATGACGGCCTCCTTCCGGGGGCCAGCGGCAGGCTCCCGGGGGCAGGCTATTCCGGCAGGGCCGCGGGTATCGCGGCTGGACGGATCGGCCGATCCATGAGAGGAGCGGCCGATCCGCGCGGCGGGCGTTCAGCCGCGGCGGCCGAGCATCCCCTCGAACGAGCCGTCGAGCGCCCAGGGGTCGGGCGTGGAGCCCGAGCGGGAGGAGCGGGCGGCTTGATCGGCCAGCTCGCGTCCGGCGCGCTCGATGCGCGAGGGCAGCGCCCGTCCGTCCTCGGTCGCGCCGCCCCAGTCGTCCGTCGCCGCGAACACGGTGGTCGCGAGGGGCGCCGCGTGCAGGTAGGTGAAGAGCGGGCGCATCGCGTAGTCGACGGCCAGGGAGTGGCGGGGGGACCCGCCCGTGGCCGCCAGCAGCACGGGCAGGCCGCGCAGCGCCTCCGTGTCGAGCACGTCGACGAACGACTTGAAGAGCCCGCTGTAGCTGGTGGTGAAGATCGGCGTCACGGCGATCAGGCCGTCGGCGCCGGCGACCGCGTCGAGCGCGGTCTGCAGAGCGGGGCTCGCGAAGCCGGTGAGGAGGTTGTTCGTGACGTCGTGCGCGAGGTCGCGCAGCTCCACGACGCTCCGCTCGACGGCGAAGCCCTGCTCGGTGAGGGAGGACTCGGCGGCGTCGGTCAGGCGGTCGGCGAGCAGCCGGGTCGAGGACGGCTGGCTGAGGCCGGCCGAGAGGACGGTGATCCTGCGGGTGTCCATGGAGAGCTCCTGACTAGACGGTGACGGGCTCGGCCGCGGGCTGCGCGTCGCGCGCGGCCACGAGGGAGGCGTGGGTGGGGGCGTCGGGCACGTGCGAGGGGCGGCCCTCGGCGAAGCCGGCGCGGAGGGCGGGGAGGATCTCGCCGAGCATGTCCATCTGCTCCAGGACGGTCTTCAGCGGGAGTCCCGCGTGGTCCATCAGGAAGAGCTGGCGCTGGTAGTCGCCGACGTACTCGCGGAAGCCGAGGGTGCGGTCGATGATCTGCTGCGGGGAGCCGACGGTGAGCGGGGTCTGCTCCGTGAAGTCCTCCAGCGAGGGGCCGTGGCCGTAGACGGGGGCGTTGTCGAAGTAGGGGCGGAACTGCGAGACCGCGTCCTGCGAGTTCTTCGCCAGGAAGATCTGCCCGCCGAGGCCGACGATCGCCTGGTCGGCGGTCCCGTGGCCGTAGTGCTCGAAGCGCTGGCGGTAGAGCTGCACCATCTTCTGGGTGTGCGAGGCGGGCCAGAAGATGTGGTTCGCGAAGAAGCCGTCGCCGTAGTATGCGGCCTGCTCGGCGATCTGCGGGGAGCGGATCGATCCGTGCCACACGAACGGCGCGACGCCGTCGAGGGGGCGCGGGGTCGACTGGAAGCCCTGGAGGGGCGTGCGGAACTGGCCCTCCCAGTCGACGAAGTCCTCGGTCCACAGGCGGTGCAGCAGGTCGTAGTTCTCGATCGTCAGCTCGATGCCGCGGCGGATGTCCTTGCCGAACCACGGGTAGACGGGGCCGGTGTTGCCGCGGCCGAGCATCAGGTCGACGCGGCCGCCGGCGAGGTGCTGGAGCATCGCGTAGTCCTCGGCGAGCTTCACCGGGTCGTTCGTGGTGATGAGGGCCATCGCGGTGGAGAGCGTGATCCTCTCGGTCTTCGCCGCGAGGTAGCCGAGCGTGGTGGTGGGGGAGGAGGACCAGAACGGCGGGTTGTGGTGCTCGCCCAGGGCGAAGACGTCGAGGCCGATCTCCTCCGCCTTCAGCGCGATCGCGAGGGTCGCCTGGATCTTCTCGGACTCGGACGGGATCCGTCCGGTCGTGGGGTCGGTCGTGATGTCGCTGACCGTGAAGATGCCGAACTGCATCAGGCGCTCCTTCTGTCCTCCGGCCCGGTGGGGCCTGGTCCATGCGTTTGCATGTACATCCTCATTCAACCACGTGCGGCCGGATCTATTCCCGTGGATCCCCGGGCCTCCGCCGGCCTGTCGGAGGACGGCGCCGGTGCCGTGCCCGGACGTCGCCGACCCGCCCCGCTCGCCCCGCGGCCGCCCGAAACATCCCCGCAATACGCCCCGCACTAGAGTCGTGCCATGGGTGACCTCTTCGACGGATACGGGTCCCAGAAGGTCGAGCGGCCCGACACGGGCGCCACCCCCTGGGACGAGATGTTCGCCGACGTGGCGTCGACCGGAGGCCCCGACGGGGTCCGCGGCGCCTACCGCGACATCTACTTCTCGCTCGCGCGGATGACCCAGGAGGAGCTGCGCGGCCGCACCGACGCGCTCGCCTCCTCCTACCTCGCGCAGGGCGTCACCTTCGACTTCGCGGGGGAGGAGCGGCCGTTCCCCCTCGACGCCGTCCCCCGGGTGATCGAGCGCGCCGAGTGGAACGAGGTGCAGACCGGCATCAAGCAGCGGGTCCGTGCTCTCGAGGCGTTCCTCGCCGACGTCTACGGCCCGCAGAACGCCGTGGCCGACGGCGTCATCCCCGCCGGGCTGATCTCGAGCTCCAGCCACTTCCACCGGCAGGCCGCGGGCATCGTCCCCGCGAACGGCGTGCGGATCCAGGTGTCCGGGATCGACCTGATCCGCGACGAGAAGGGCGGCTGGCGGGTCCTCGAGGACAACGTCCGCGTGCCCTCCGGCGTCTCCTACGTCATCTCGAACCGCCGGGTGATGGCGCAGACGCTGCCCGAGCTGTTCGTCTCGATGCGGGTGCGCCCGGTCGGCGACTACCCGAACAAGCTGCTGCAGGCACTGCGCGCCTCCGCCCCCGACGGCGTCGACGACCCGACCGTGGTCGTGCTCACTCCGGGCGTCTACAACTCCGCCTACTTCGAGCACACCCTCCTCGCCCGCCTCATGGGCGTCGAGCTGGTCGAGGGCCGCGACCTATTCTGCACGGGCGGCAAGGTGTTCATGCGCACCACCTCCGGCCCGACCCGGGTCGACGTGATCTACCGCCGCGTGGACGACGAGTTCCTCGATCCGCTGCAGTTCCGCGCCGACTCGATGCTCGGCTCACCCGGGCTGATGCTCGCGGCCCGGCTCGGGAACGTCACGATCGCCAACGCGGTCGGCAACGGCGTCGCCGACGACAAGCTCGTCTACACCTACCTGCCCGACCTCATCCGCTACTACCTCTCGGAGGAGCCGGTGATCAAGAACGTCGACACGTGGCGGCTCGAGGATCCGGGAGCGCTCGAGGAGGTGCTCGACCGCCTCGACGAGCTCGTCGTGAAGCCGGTCGACGGCTCCGGCGGCAAGGGCCTGGTCGTGGGGCCGGCCGCCTCGGGGAAGGAGCTCGCGGAGCTGCGCTCCCGCCTCCAGGCCGACCCGCGCGGCTGGATCGCGCAGCCGGTCGTGCAGCTCTCCACCATCCCCACCCTCGTCGACGACGGGATGCGTCCCCGGCACGCCGACCTTCGGCCCTTCGCCGTGAACGACGGCACCGACGTCTGGGTGCTGCCCGGCGGCCTGACCCGCGTCGCGCTCCCGGAGGGGCAGCTCGTCGTCAACTCGTCGCAGGGCGGCGGATCGAAGGACACCTGGGTGGTCGGCCTCGAGGAGGCGCGCAGCGCCGAGCCCGAGGCGCGCGACATCCAGGCGCTCGTCGCCGAGCAGGCCGCTGTCACCAGCTCCATCCCGATCGTCTATCCGCTCAACCACACGCCCGACCACTCGCCGCAGGACGCACCGAACACCGACCAGGACCAGCAGCAGCAGCAGACGCTCGCGGCGGGGGAGGACGACTGATGCTCTCCCGGATCGCCGAGTCGCTGTTCTGGATCGGCCGCTACATCGAGCGGTCCGACGGCACCGCCCGCATCCTCGACGTCCACCTGCAGCTCCTGCTCGAGGACCCGTGGATCGACGAGGACACGGCCTGCCGCTCGCTCCTGTCGGTGATGGGCTCGACCCCGCCGGACGACATGCGCGAGATCACCCGCGCCGACGTGCTGGCGATCCTCGCGATCGACCGCACGAACCCCGCCTCGATCGCCTACTCGCTCGGCGCGGCCCGCGAGAACGCCCGCCGGGCGCGCGAGATCGTCTCGACCGAGCTCTGGGAGTGCCTCAACACCACGCGCACCCGCATGCCGCGCCGCGTCTCGGGCGAGCGGGTGTCGGAGTTCTTCAGCTGGGTGCGCGAGCGCTCCGCCCTCGCCGTCGGCATCATCGAGTCGGCGACCTCGCGCGACGAGGCCTGGCAGTTCTTCACCCTCGGCCGCTCGATCGAGCGCGCCGACATGACCGCCCGCCTGCTCGCCACCCGCTCGCTGACCGAGGCGAGCGGCCCCTCCTGGACCACGATCCTCCGCTCCTGCGGCGCCTACGAGGCGTACCTGCGCACCTACCGGGGCGTGCCGAGCGCGCGGAACGCGGCCGAGTTCCTCCTCCTGGACCGGCTGTTCCCGCGCTCGATCCTCTTCTCGGTCTCGCGGGCGGAGGCGTGCATGCGCGACATCGAGCCGCGCACCGGCCGCATCGGCCACTCCGGCGACGCGCAGCGCGTCCTCGGGCGGATCCGCAGCGAGCTGGAGTTCCGGCCGATCACCGACATCCTCGAGGACCTGCCGCGGCACATGGACAGCGTGCAGGAGGCGACCTCGGCCGCGTCCGAGGCGATCCGCCAGCGGTACTTCCCCACCAACGTCATGCCGAGCTGGATCGGGGAGGCGCTGTGAGCAGGCTGCGCATCAGGCACACCACGGGCTTCACCTACGCGGGGGACGTGGTCGCGTCCTACAACGAGGCGCGGATGCTCCCCGCCTCCTCGGACGGGCAGCTGGTGCTGTTCTCGAACCTCGACATCCGGCCGGTGACCTCGGTGCACGCCTACACCGACTACTGGGGCACCCGCGTCTCGTCGTTCGACGTGCTCGACGCCCACCGCGAGCTCTCGCTGACGGCGACCTCGCTCGTCGAGATCCGGCCGAAGCAGCACCCCGACCACCCGACCGGGTGGGATCAGCTGTCCGAGCAGGTCGAGACGCGCACCGAGTACGTGGAGCAGTCGAAGCAGACCCACCGCACCGCGCCGCCGGAGGACCTCGCGGCGATGGCGCGCTCGCTCGCGGACGAGGCGGCCGGGCCGTGCGAGGCCGCGCTCACGATCGCCGAGACGATCGGCCGGGCGATGACCTACCGGCAGGGCGTCACCGGCGTGCACTCCACCGCGACGGAGTCGTGGACCGCGCGAGAGGGCGTCTGCCAGGACATCACGCACATCGTCCTCGGGGCGCTGCGCTCGGTGCGCATCCCGGCGCGCTACGTCTCGGGCTACCTGCACCCCAAGCCGCACGCCGAGATCGGCGAGACCGTGGTGGGGGAGTCCCACGCGTGGGTCGAGTGGTTCTGCGGAGGAGCCTGGCGCGGCTACGACCCGACGAACCTGATCGACATCGGCGACCGCCACGTCATCGTCGGCCGCGGCCGCGACTACAACGACATCGCGCCGCTGCGCGGGGTGTTCGCCGGGCCCCGCTCGTCGAAGCTCTTCGTCCGCGTCGAGATCACCCGCGAGGCCTGAGGGCGGGCGGCGGTCGCGCCCCGCGTCGGGGGCGACCCGTCGAGTGGGCGGTCCGCGGATCCGCCCGGCGTGCGGACCGGCCGGCGGAGCCTAGGCGCGCGGGCGCAGCAGGGGGACTCCGCCGGTGGCGGGCAGAGCCTCCGGCCCGGGGGCCGCGAGCCGGGCGGCGCGGCGCAGGCGGAGGTGGAAGGCGAGTCCGATGGCGGCCGCCGCGATCCCGGAGGCGGCACCGACCAGCATCGCCTGGCGCGGACCGTAGGCGTTCGCGACCCAGCCGATCAGCGGTGCGCCGATCGGGGTGCCGCCGACGAAGATGGCCATGTACAGCGCCATGACCCGGCCCCGCATCTCGGGGGCGGTCGAGAGCTGCACGTAGCCGTTGGCCGAGGTCATCAGCGTCTGCGCCGCGATGCCGACGAAGGGGAGCAGGATCGCGAACGCCCAGACCGTCGGCATGACGCCGGCCAGCGCGAGCGCGACGCCGAACGCCGCGGAGGCGCCGACGATGAGCCGGAGCCTCGGGCGATCGCGGCGAGCCGAGAGGAGCGCCCCCAGCACCGAGCCGACGGCGATCGCGGAGGAGAGGAGGCCGAACTCGCTCGCCCCCATGTCGAACTCGACCGTCGCCATCGTCGAGGCGAAGATCGGGAAGTTCAGGCCGAAGGTGCCGATCAGGAACACGATCGCGAGCACCACGAGGATGTCCGGCCGCTTCGAGACGTAGCGGAACCCCTCCAGCAGCGCACCCGGGCCGCGGGTGGCCCGCGGGGCGCTGCGGAGCTGGTCGCGGTGCAGCGCGCGCAGCGAGAGCAGGACGGCGAGGAAGCTCGCGGCGTTGAGGAGGAAGACCCAGCCGGAGCCGACCGCGGCGATGAGCACGCCCGCGAGGGCCGGTCCGATCATCCGCGCCGAGTTGAAGGAGGCCGAGTTCAGCGAGACGGCGTTGGTGAGGTCGCGCTCCTCGACCAGCGCCGAGACGAACGTCTGGCGCACGGGCGCGTCGATCGCCGCGGCGAAGCCGAGCAGCAGGGCGAAGAGGTAGACCATCCAGAGCTGGACGACCCCGGTCACGACGATGAGTCCCAGGCCGAGCCCGAGCGCGCCCATCGCGCCCTGGGTGGCCATCAGGAGCTTCCGCCGGTCGAAGCGGTCGGCGATGAAGCCGGAGAAGGGGACCATCACGAGCTGCGGTCCGAACTGCAGCGCCATGGTCACGCCGAGCGCCGTCGCGTCGTGGCCGGTCAGGTCGTTGATCACGATCCAGTCCTGGGCCGTCCGCTGCATCCAGGTGCCGACGTTCGAGACCATCGCGCCCGCGAACCAGATGCGGTAGTTCGGCACGGCGAGGGAGCGGAACATCGCGCTCATCGGTCGGCCACCGCGCGCAGGACCGCCGCCGCGTCGTGGAGCAGGCGCAGGTCCTCGGGAGGGAGCTCCTCGAGGCGCGCCACGAGCCACGCGTCGCGGCTGCGGCGCACGTCGAGCACCAGTGCGGTGCCGGCCCCGGTGGGGCGGATGCGGGTGACGCGGCCGTCGGCGGGGTCGGCGAGGCGCTCCGCGAGTCCTTCGTCGACCAGGCAGCCGACCGTGCGGGTCATCGAGGGCGGGCGGACCCGCTCCGCCTCGGCCAGCTCGCCGAGGGTCTTGGCGCCCTCGCGGTGCAGGAGTGCGAGCACGCTGAACTGCGGATCGCTGAGCTCGTGCTGGGCCTTCTCCTGCCGGAGCCGCCGTCCGAGCCGGCCGACCGCTGCCCGCACCTCGCCCGCGAGGGAGGTCAGCGGGAGATCGGTCTGCAGGGTCTCGGTCGATGGCACATAGTTAGCCTAACAAAAGAACTGCCGCTCAGGCGGAGGTCCGCGCGGTCCGCACCGCTCCGATGCTCGCGGCGACCACGAGCGCGATCCCGACGGCCTCGACGGCGCTGAGGCGCTGACCGAGCACGAGGAATCCCGAGAGCGCGGCCGCCCCGGGGGAGAGCGACATCAGGATCGAGAAGGTGGAGGAGCGCAGGCGCCGCAGCGCCAGCAGCTCCAGCGCGTAGGGCACCGCGGAGGAGAGCACCGCCACGGCGAGCCCGAGGAGCAGCACCGGCGGCACCACCAGGGCGGGCCCGGCGGAGGCGAGGCCGAACGGCAGCGACACGATCGCGCCGGCCGCCAGCGCCAGCGCGAGCCCGTCGATCCCCTGGAACCGCCCGCCGGTGCGGCCGGCGAAGACGATGTACGCGGCCCAGAGCACTGCGGCCCCCAGCGCGAAGCCGACGCCGACCGGGTCCAGCGCGGAGAACCCGCCCTGCGACAGGGTCACCACCCCGGCCAGCGCGAGCACCGCCCAGACCAGGCTCAGCACGCTCCTCCCGGCGATCACCGAGAGCGTCAGCGGCCCGAGCACCTCGAGGGTGACGGCGGCGCCCTGCGGGATCCGGGCGATGGCCTCGTAGTAGCAGGCGTTCATCCCGCCGAGGGCGAGACCGTAGGCGGCGACGGTGGCCCAGTCGCTCCGGCTGTGGCCGCTCAGCCGCGGACGGCAGACCAGGAGCAGAACGACGGCCGAGAACACCAGCCGGAGCGTGACGGTGCCGATCGGCCCCGCGGCGGGGAAGAGCAGCACGGCGAAGGAGGCGCCCAGCTGCACGCTCGCGACCGACCCGAGCACCAGGCCGATCGAGCCCGCACTCGCCGGGCGCCGCTCCGGAGCGGCCGCTGCGCTCAGCTGGAGCGCCGCTGCGTCTGGACGGGCGGGACGTTGTAGCCGAGCAGGCCGACGCCGGTCGCGTCCCAGCGCAGTGTGGTCAGCGAGACGTTGTCGACCACCGGGAAGGTGTGCCGGTAGGTCTCGGGGTTGATGCCGAGGTAGGCGCACAGCAGGAGGCGGATGAGCGTGCCGTGCGCGACGACGAGCACGCGGCCGTCGGGGTGCTCGCGGTGGATGCGGGCGAGCGAGGTGTTCGCGCGGGCGACGGCGTCGAGGCCGGACTCGCCGCCGGGCATCGGCTGGATGGCCGGAGCGGCGACCCACGCGTGGTACTCGTCCGGGAAGCGCTTCTCCATCTCGTCGGTGGTCAGCCCCTCGCCGCGGCCGAAGTCGACCTCGACCAGCGCCGGGTCGGGCTGCAGCTCGAGGTGGGCCGCCCGCGCGGCGGGCACGGCGGTGCGCACGGCCCGGACCAGGGTGGAGGAGTACACCGCCTCGAGGTCGGCGTCGACGGCCCAGGCGGCCAGAGTCGCCGCCTGGTCCTGGCCCCGGGGGGTCAGCGCGATGTCGGAGGAGCCCGCGAAGCGGTTCTCGGAGTGCCAGACAGTCTCTCCGTGCCGGGCGAGGATCAGGGTCGTCACCCCCTGAGCCTACCGACCGTGCGGGCCAGTGGGCCCCGCGCTCAGGCGGCGGGGACGCCGTAGTGCGCGTCGACCATCACCGGGAGGTGGTCCGAGACGCCCTGGGGCAGCGTGGAGACCCGCTCGATCCGCACGGAGTCGCTGATCGCGAAGTCGAAGTGGCCGCTGAAGTAGCGGTAGCGCGCGTAGGTGGGGGAGTCGCTCCGCGAGACCAGGTAGCCGTTCCGGGTCATCCGGCGGTCGAGTCCGCGGAAGAACCACGGGTAGTTGTAGTCGCCGACCATCAGGGAGGGGGTGTCCGGCGCGTACTCGCGCAGCCGGTTCAGCGCCTCGTCGATCTGCTTGCGGCGCAGGGCGTTGCCGGCCGACAGCGGAGCGGCGTGGAAGGAGGAGACCGCGATCGATCCGCCGTCGCGGTCGTCGAGGCGGACGGCCAGCAGGCGCTCGTGAGCGGGGGACATCACGCGGTCGTGCATGGACTTGCTGAGCTCGAACGCGGCGCTGCCGGAGAGCTCGAAGCGGTCCTGCGAGTAGTAGACGGCCAGGCCCAGGCGGTTGCGGGCCGTGACGGACGCGAGCCGGAGCGAGCCCACCTCCTGCGGCAGCTTCGTGGTGTCGCACTCCTGCAGGCACAGCACGTCGATGTCGTGGCGGGCGGCGAGGGGGGCGATCTCGGCGTGCGCTCGGTGCTCCCGGAGGTTGTAGGAGATCACGCGGAGGGCGCGTTCGGTCGGCTGCATTTCGCCAGTGTAGGGCGCGCCGACCGAGCGCCGGCCGACCCTCCGGCGAACACGGAGGGACCTCCTCGGAACACGGTCGGAACGTTCGCCGACCGGCCGGGGAGGTCCCTCGCGGAGCCGTGTCAGTGCTGCTCGGTGCCCGAGGCGTCGGTCTCGGCGTCGGTGCCGTGGACGCCGTCGGTGGGGCCCCAGTCGGGCAGCGGGGGGTTCTGCTCCTCGCCGTCGGCGCCGACGCCGTCGGCCAGGGGGGAGGCCGCGCCGCCGACCTCGTCGAGGCCCGCGGAGGTGCCGGTCTCGGTGGCGGGGTCGGGCGTGCGCGCGCCGTCGGTCGTGTCGGTGCCGTCGGTCGTGTCGGTGGGGGTGGGCTCGATGTCGTAGTCGGAGCTGCTCATGTCCCGACGCTACGACTCCGCCGCCCGCGGGGGCACCCCCTTGCGCTCCCGCGAACGACGGAGGCCCCCCGCACCGGGAAGGTGCGAGGGGCCTGCGAAGGGGGAGTGCTCAGCGTCCGTACGCGGAGGCGGCGGGGCAGTCGAACGGGTCGCCGCCGGCCGACAGGCCGACCTTGTTGAGGTAGCGGACGACGATCGCGTACGACTCCATCAGCGAGGTCTCGGTGTAGGGGATCTGGTGGGTGGTGCAGTACTCCTTGGCGATGACCTGCGCGCGGCGCAGCGCCGGGCGGGGCATGTTCGGGAAGAGGTGGTGCTCCACCTGGTAGTTGAGGCCGCCCATGTAGAGGTCGGTGAACCAGGTGCTGCGGATGCTGCGCGAGGTGAGGACCTGGCGGCGGAGGAAGTCGACGCGCGCCTCCTTCGGCAGCAGCGGCATGCCCTTGTGGTTCGGCGCGAACGAGGCGCCCATGTAGAGGCCGAAGACGCCCAGCTGCACGCCGACGAAGGCGAACGCCATGCCGAGGGGGAGGGCCCAGAAGACGACGGCGAGGTAGAGGCCGACGCGGGTGACGAGCATGGTGATCTCGACCCAGCGCTTGTCGACCTTGCCCTTGCCGAACACGGTGCGGAAGCCGTGCAGGTGCAGGTTGAGGCCCTCGAGCAGCAGGAGCGGGAAGAACGCGTAGCCCTGGCGGCGGGTGAGCCAGGCGTAGAGGCCGCGCGAGCGGGCCGCGTCCTCGGCGGTGAAGGAGACGACGTCGCGCTCGATGTCCGGGTCCTTGCCCAGCACGTTCGGGTTCGCGTGGTGGCGGCTGTGCTTGGTCATCCACCAGGAGTAGCTGATGCCGACGAAGAGGTTCGCGAGGGTGCGCCCGGCGACGTCGTTGGCCCTGCCGGACTCGAACACCTGGCGGTGCGAGGCCTCGTGGGCGAGGAAGGCGAACTGCGTCAGCACGATGCCGAGGGCGGCGGCGAGCAGGAGCTGGAACCAGGAGTCGCCCAGCAGGACGAAGCCGGTGACGATGCCGCCGAGCGCGAGGACCAGCGCGCCGAACATCGTGTAGTAGAAGCCGGTGCGGCGGCGGAGGAGCCCCGCGTCGCGGACCGTGCTGAGGAGACCGGAGTACTCGGTCGTCGGGTTGACGCGGCCGTCGGCGCGGGGGCGGGTGCGGACGACGCGGGGGGCGCCTCCGGTGACGGACGTGGTGGTGGGGGTGCTCATCGGCGCCTCGCTCTTCGTGGTGACCGTCGGCGTCGACGATCTCTCGGTGAGCGATCCCGACGGGGGCGGTCCGCTCATGGTTCACCGCGTCGGTAGGGGCCGGACGCGGCATCAGGGCGACCGGGGTCAAGGGCAACCTGGTGTGAACACTACGGGGACGGCGGCGGCACCGCACCATGGCGATTGCCAGCCTTCGCTCCGCGCGTGTCGGGAAGGGGAGTGCGCCTCCGGCGGGACCGCCGGAGGCGCACGGGCTCAGGAGCCGATCGAGTCCTGCGGGCGGCCGGACTTGAGCGCGGCGAGGCGCGCCTCCACCTCGGTCATCTCGCCGAGGTCCTCGAGCGACTCGAACTGCGCGTCCAGGCTCGAGGAAGCGAGCTCCTCCGCGCCGCGGACGCGCGCCTCCTCGCGGCGGATCTTCTGCTCGAAGCGGCTCACCTCGCTCGTCGGGTCCATCAGGTCGATGCTCTTCACGGCGTCCTGGACCTGGCTCTGCGCCTCGACGGTCTTCGAGCGCGCGATCAGCTCGTCGCGCTTGCTCGAGAGCTGCTGCAGCTTCTCGCGCATCTGGTTCAGGCCCGTCTTGAGCTTGTCGACGACCTCGGTCTGCGAGGCGATGGTCGGCTCGGCGTCCTTCGCCTCCTGCTCGGACTGGATCTGGCGCTGCAGAGCGACCTTGGCCAGCGCGTCGAACTTGTCGGCGTCGCCGGCGCTCCCGCCGGTGCGCAGCTCGTCGGCCTTGCGGCTCGCGGCGAGGGCCTTGCCACCCCACTCCTGGGCGTTCTGCACGTCCTCGCGGTAGTCGTCCTCGAGCAGGCGCAGGTTGCCGATCGTGGTGGCTATCGCCGCCTCGGCGTCGCGGATGCTGTCGGTGTAGTCGCGGACCATCTGGTCGAGCATCTTCTGCGGGTCCTCGGCCTGGTCGAGGAGCGCGTTGATGTTGGCCTTCGCGAGCTGCGCGATGCGGCCGAAGATCGACTGTCTCTGTGCCATGGGTGTCTCTCCTTGCGTCGTGGGTGGTGCCGGATGTCGGAGGTGGTGCCGGAGTCGTGGCGGAGGTGGTGGTCGTCGGTCGTGCGCGGATGCCCGGGGGCGCTCAGAAGCGCCCGCCGCCGCCGCGTCGTCCGCCTCCGCCGCTGCTGCGCCCGCCGCCGAAGCCGCCGCCGCCGGAGCGCCGGGACGAGCCGCCGCCGCCGAAGCCGCCGCTGAACCCGCCTCCGCCGAAGCCGCCCGAGCGGTAGCCGCTGCGGCGTCCGCCTCCCAGGAGCGACTCGACCAGGATCCCGCCGAGGAACGCGCCGGTCGTGTCGCCTCCGTAGGGGCTGCCGACGGCGTTCGGGGCGGAGTAGGCGCCGGCGTCGGCCCGTGCCCGCTCGAGCGCCTGCTGAGCGAGCTGCGAGGCGCGCTGGGCGGAGGCGAGAGCCTCGCGGGGGTCGGTGGCGGCGATGCGCTCGGCGTACTCGGCCGAGCGGGCGGCCTCGGCGACGCGGGTGCGCGCCTCCGAGCCGACCGCGCCGCGGCGGGCCGCGATGAAGTCCTCCGCGGCCGAGACGCGGCTGCGGGCGGAGGTGAGCTCGGCGCCGAGGGCGGCCCGCTCGCGCTCGCGCTGGGCCTGCGCGTCGCGGAACTCGCCGACGGCGGCGTCGATCGTGGCGTCGGCGGCGGTGAGCGCCTCGAGCAGGGCGAGCGGGTCGTTCGGCCGCACGGAGGCGGCGCGCTCGACGTCGTCGAGGGCGGCCTCGGTCGAGGCGACCGCCGCGGCGACGTTCTGCGCCTGGGCGGCGGACTCCGCGTCCTGGGAGGCGGCGAGCGCTCGTCCCTGCGCCACGTCGGCGCGGATCTCGGCGATGCGGCCGGCGAGCGACGCCTCCGCCTTCTGCAGCTCGTCGCCGCGCGTCGCCACCGCGTCGACGAGCCCGGAGGCCTGCTCGGCGGCCTGCTGCCCGGCGCGCAGCAGCACGGCGGCGCGGCCGGAGTCGCCGGCCTGCAGCGCCTGCTGGGCGCCGGCGAGCTGGTCGCGGGTGAAGCGGAGGCGGTCCTCGGCCTGGTCGGCGTCGTCGCCCACGTCGTCGATCGCGGTCGGCGCGTAGCGGGAGGCGAGCTCGGCGAGGCGGGCGCGGGCCGAGGGGAGGCGGTCGCCGACCTCGGCGGCGCGAGCCGAGAGCGCGGCGGCGACCTGCGGCGCGTTCTTCTCGAGGTCGCGCAGCTCCTCGAACGCACTCGCGCGCTCGTCGAGCGTCTGCTCGGCGTCGGCGCAGAGCTGGAGGATGCGCTGGTAGCCGTCGCGGCGCTCCTGATCGGTCTCCGGCTCGGCGTCGTCGAGGCGCTGCTGCAGGGTGAAGGCCTCGCCGAGCAGGCGCTTCGCGGCGACGAGCGCCTCGCGGAACGCGCCGGTCGCGTCGGCGCCGAACTGGGCCTCGGCGAAGCCGACCTCCTGCTCGCTGGTGCGGACGGCGTCGTCGGCGTGGACGAGGGCCGATCCGGCACGGGTGGCGAGCTCGTCGATCGAGGCCTCCACCGCCTCCTGGGCGCGGCGCTTCCGCGCGCGGCGGACGAGCAGCAGCACCACGAGGCCGACCACGACGAGGGCCGCGAGCACGCCGAGCGCGATCAGCAGCCCCGAGCCGAGGGACTCGCCGGCGCTGGGCGCGTCGAGGCGCTGCCCGATCCCGTCGGCGGCGGCCACCGCGGCTCCGGCCCAGTCGCTGTCGGCGAGCCTCGGCTCGATGTCGTCGGACTGGAGCGAGGAGACCTGCGCGTCGTCGAGGGCGAAGCCCTGCGCGACCGACACCTGGTACTGGCGGGCGTCGACCGCGACGGCCAGGAGGACGTCGTCGGTGCCCAGTCCGTTGCGGGTCGCGGTCTCGTCCGCCCACGCGGCGCGGTCGGACGGATCCGTGAAGGAGTCGACGAAGGCGACGAACAGCTGCACGCGGTGCTGGTCGTAGAGGGCACGCGAGGCCTGCTCGATCTCGGCGGTCTCTCCGGAGCTCAGCACCCCGACCGAGTCGAGGACGGTGGAGGAGGAGAAGGAGACGGGCGATTCGGCCGTCGCCGCGGTCGCGGGGACCAGCGCGAGGACCGCGGCGATCAGGAGGGCCGCGAGCGCCGGCAGCAGCCGGGAGCTCACGGGGTGGTGGGGTCTCGCCGGCATCGCGCACACTCCTTCGTCGTCGCCTCCCGAGTGTAGACAGCCCGGATGTCCGAGCAGGAGTCGGGAGGCGGCAGGCCGTCGACCGCGTGCCCGGGGCGCGGGGGATGGGAGAACGCCGGGAGGAGGAATGACCGTGCTCCGCTCGCGGTTGCCGCCCGGAGTGCGCCGCAGGTGCACGTGCCTCCCCCCTAAGGGCAGCCCCCTGAGACAGCTCCGTAGAAAGGCGATCCCGTGGATCCGTTCTCCCCCCTCACCGCCGGCGACCTCGACCTCCCCAACCGCATCGTCCTGGCACCGATGACGCGACTGCGCTCCGACGAGCAGGGCGTGCCCGGCGCGATCGTCGCCGAGTACTACGCCCAGCGCGCGAGCATGGGCCTGCTGATCAGCGAGGGCGTCTTCCCCAGCGCCGAGTCCAAGGGCTACGCCGGGCAGCCCGGCATCGAGACCGACGCGCAGGCCGCGGGCTGGCGCGCCGTCGCCGACGCCGTGCACGCCGCGGGCGGGCGCATCGTCATGCAGCTGATGAACGCGGGCCGCGTCTCGCACACCGAGATCACCGGCACCGACCGCATCGTCGCCCCGAGCGCCGTCGCCATCGACGGAGAGGTGCACACCCCCTCCGGCAAGAAGCCCTTCCCGGTGCCGCACGCGCTGACCACCGAGGAGCTGGCGACCGTCCGCGACGAGTTCGTCGCCGCCGCCCGCCGCGCGATCGACGCCGGCTTCGACGGAGTCGAGGTGCACGGCGCCAACGGCTACCTGCTGCACGAGTTCCTCTCGCCCGTCTCCAACGTGCGCACCGATCAGTACGGCGGGACCCCGGCCGAGCGCGCCGCGTTCCCGCTCGAGGTCACCCGCGCGATCGTCGACGAGGTCGGAGCGGGCCGCGTCGGCATCCGCCTCTCGCCGGCCCACAACATCCAGGACGTCGTCGAGACCGACGCCGACGACGTGCGCGCCACCTACGAGGCCGTCGTCGACGGGCTCGCCCCGCTCCGCCTGGCCTACCTCAGCGTCCTGCACGCCGAGCCCGCCGGCGAGCTGGTCCAGGACCTCCGCTCGCGCTTCGACGGCGTCTTCATCGCCAACAGCGGCTTCGGCTCGCCGACCAGCCGCGAGGAGGCGACCGAGCTGATCAGCGAGGGCCACGCCGACGCCGTGGCCGTCGGCCGCCCGGCGATCGCCAACCCCGACCTGGTCGAGCGCTGGCAGGGCGGGCACCCCGAGAACGAGGTCGTCCAGGAGACGGTCTACGGCGGAGGAGCCGAGGGCTACACCGACTACGAGCCCCTCTCGGCGTAATCGCGACTCACGCGGAAGGCCCGCTCCCTCGAGGGGGAGCGGGCCTTCCGCGTACCGGGGGGATCAGCTCTCGCTGCCCCGGCTCTTCAGCTCGGACTCGATGCGGGCGTCCTGCTCGGGCGAGAGCTCGTGGTCCTCGTCCTCCGGGCCGGCCGTCTCGCCGACGCGGCCCTCGCCGAGGGCGTGGATCGAGGTGATCTCGTCCTCGAGCGCGGCGTCGCGGTCGTGCTCGCTCACGAGCCGGTCTCGATCTCCCCGGCGGAGACGGCCTCGGCGTACTTGCGGAGGTCCGGGCCGGGCTCGAAGTCGATGAAGCGGTCCTTGAGGCGCGCGTTCAGCTCCGCGAACACGTCCTCCCAGGGCTCGCCCTTCTTGCTCGTCGCGAGGTCGAGCACCGCCTCGCGGAGGACCCTGTCCGAGTCCTCGAGGATCTTGTCGCGGGCTTCGTCGTTCCAGCGGATGTCCTGTGCGTCCATGCTCCGACCGTAGGCGCGGGGCCGGGGCGCCCCAAGGACTTGCGGGCGGGGGGCGGGAGGCGTAGGAGCCCCGCCGCTCCGCGCTCAGGAGAGCGCCGGCAGCACCTCGCGCTCGAACAGCTCGATGCCGGACCGGTCGTAGGCGGCGTCCGGGAAGTAGAGGATGCCGTAGTCCATCCCGCGCGACTGCATGCCGGCGAGGCGGTCGACGATCTGCGCGGGAGTGCCGACCGCGAGCGCGTCGGGGCTGCGGTACTCGGCGACGAAGGACGCCGCTCCCTCCGCGCCGAGGTACGGGACCACGCGCTCCTCGAGACGCTGCAGCGCCGCCTCGACCTCCGCCTCCGTCTCGCCGATCACGACGTTGTAGTTCGAGCTCCGGGTGATCGCCGAGAAGTCGGTGCCCAGGCGCTCGCAGTGCCCGCGGAGGACCGAGCTCTTGTGGTCGAACGCCTCCGGGGTCCCGGCGAAGTTCGTGTACTGCGCGTACTGGGCCGCGATCCGCAGCGTGACCTTCTCGCCGCCGCCGGCGACCCACAGCGGGATGCCGCCCTCCTGCAGGGGCAGCGGCCGGTTCTGCGCGCCGTCCACCTGGTAGTAGCGGCCGTCGAGGGTCGCGGACCCGGTCGTCCAGGCCTGCTGCAGGATCTGCACTCCCTCGTCGAGCCGGCCCAGCCGCTCGGCGATCGGCGGGAAGCCGTAGCCGTACGCGCGCCACTCGTGCTCGTACCAACCGCCGCCGATGCCCATCTCGACCCGCCCGCCCGAGACGATGTCGACGGTCGTCGCGACCTTGGCGAGGTAGGCGGGGTTCCGGTAGCCCATGCAGGTGCACATCTGGCCCAGCCGCACGCGCGACGTGGTGGCGCCGAACGCGCTCATCAGCGACCACGCCTCGTGCGTCGCCTCCTCCGTCACCTGCGGGACGGTGTGGAAGTGGTCGTAGACCCAGATCGACTCCCAGGCGCCGTCGTCGGCGTGCCGGGCGAGGTCGCTCATGGTGCGCCACTGGTCGGCGGCCGGGACGCCGACGAGGTCGTGGCGCCAGCCCTGGGGGATGAAGAGTCCGAATCGCATGCCGCCGACCCTAGGGCGGCCCGGCCCCCGAGGTCGAGGGGGTCGCGGTGCTCGCGTACGCTTCCGACCGATGCTGACCTTCACAGAGGATCTCGGACTCCCCGTCCTCGCGCTGATGATCCTCGCCGCCTTCGCGGCCGGCTGGATCGACGCGGTCGTGGGCGGCGGCGGACTCCTCCAGCTCCCCGCCCTGCTCCTCGTGCCGGGGATCTCGCCCGTGCAGGCGCTCGCCACGAACAAGCTGGCCTCGATCTTCGGCACGACCACCAGCGCGATCACCTACTACCGGCGCGCGAAGCCCGATCTGCGCACCGCACTGCCGATGGCGGCGGTCGCCCTCGCGGGCAGCTACGGAGGCGCGACGCTCGCCGGCCTCCTCCCGGCCGCGGTGTTCAAGCCGATCATCGTCGTCGCGCTGATCGTGGTCGCCGTCGTGACGATCGCCCGCCCGGCACTGGGCAGCGTCACGGTGCTCAAGCACGCGGGCCGGCGCCACCTCGTCACGGCGGCCGTGCTGGGACTCCTGATCGGCTTCTACGACGGCCTGATCGGACCGGGCACCGGCACCTTCCTGATCATCGCCCTGATCACCGCGCTGGGCTACGACTTCCTGCTCGCCAGCGCCAAGGCGAAGATCGTCAACGTCGCGACCAACCTCGGCGCCCTGCTCTACTTCGTGCCGGGCGGGCACGTGATCTGGCTGCTGGGCCTCCTGATGGGCGCCGCCAACGTGGCGGGCGCGTACCTCGGCTCGCGGATGGCCGTCGCTCGTGGCAGCCGCTTCATCCGGGTCGCGTTCCTCGTCGTGGTCGGCGCCCTCATCCTCAAGGTCGGCTCCGACGTCTGGACCGAGAACCTGGCGCCGCTGCTGCGCTAGCGCGGGCTGCGGGACCGAGCCGCGGAACGAGGACGGGACCCCCGCCGCAGCAGAAGGTCCCGTCCTCGTTCCGATCGCTCGGCGCTCCGCTCCGCCGACCTCAGCCGAAGGGGATCGAGCCGACCAGCACGCCGACGGCGAGCATGACCAGCGAGACGACGACCGCTCGCCACAGCACCTTGCGGTGGTGGTCGCCGAGGTTCACCGCGGCGAGGGAGACGAGCAGGAGGATCGCCGGGACCAGCGGGCTCTGGAGGTGCACCGGCTGCCCGGTGATCGAGGCGCGCGCCATCTCGACCGGCGAGATGCCGTAGTTCGCCGCGCTCTCGGAGAGCACGGGGAGGATGCCGTAGTAGAACGCGTCGTTCGACATGAAGAAGGTCATCGGGATGCTGAGCACGCCGGTGATCACGGCGAGGAACGGTCCGAGCGCCGGCGGGATCACCGCGACGACCCACTCCGCCATGGCGTCGACCATGCCGGTGCCGTTGAGGACGCCGATCAGCACACCGGCCGCCAGCACCATCGACACGACGCCCACGATGCTCGGCGCGTGCTTGACGATCTCGGCCGCCTGGTCCTTCATCTTCGGGAAGTTGATCAGGAGGGCGACCGCGGAGCCGACCATGAACACGTAGGGCAGCGGCAGGATGTCGGCGACCAGCAGCGTCATCACCGCGAGGGTCAGGACCAGGTTCACCCAGATCAGCTTCGGGCGCAGCGTCTCGCGCTCGGGGTCGAGCATCGTGTCGGCCATCGCGGTGTCGGCGTCGTCGGCCTGCACGCGGGCGGCGACCGCCACCTGGGCTCCGCGCAGGGCCTGAGGGCCGCGGAGGAAGGAGAAGCGCTCCCGGGCGACGGTGCGGATGCCCCCGGTCAGGGCCGCGAGGCCGCCGGTGCGGGCGCCGCCCGAGCGGGAGGAGGAGCCGCGGCCGGCGCCGACGAGCTCCTGCTCGAGCATCGGCTCGGCCAGCGCGAGCGAGCCGAGGCGGCGGCGCTCGCCGAGCCCGAGGAACCAGGCGAAGACGAGCGTGACGGCCAGGCCCACCGCGAGCGAGGGGAGCATCGGCACGAAGATCTCGCTCGGCGAGACCTGGAGGGCCGCGGCGGCGCGCACCGTCGGTCCGCCCCAGGGGACGATGTTGAGCGTGCCGTTGGCCAGGCCCGCGACGCAGGTCAGCACGACCGGGTTCATCCCCAGGCGCAGGTAGATCGGGAGCATCGCGGCGGTGGTGACGATGAAGGTGGTCGAGCCGTCGCCGTCGAGCGAGACCGCACCCGCGAGCAGCGCCGTGCCGAGCACGACCTTCGCCGGGTCGTCGCCGAGCGCGCGGACGATGAAGCGGATCAGCGGGTCGAAGAGCCCGACGTCGATCATGATCCCGAAGTACATGATCGCGAACATCAGCAGCGCGGCCGTGGGCGCGAGGCTGCCGATCGCCTCGAGGACCATGTCGCCGATGCCGAGGCCGGCGCCCGCGAAGAGGCCGAAGATCGTCGGCACGACGATCAGGGCGACCATCGGCGTCAGCCGCTTGGTCATGATCAGGGCCATGAAGGCCAGGATCATGGTGAAACCGAGTACTACCAACACAGCTGACTCCTTCGTCCAGTGCCTCCGCCCGCGCTCGGCGGGAGAGCCGGCCGGGAGATGGTGGAAACCCTAGGCAGCTCCGCGTCCGGCGCCGGGGTATCGCTCATTACGGCGACATCTGCGCATAGTGTGGCTTCTGCGCATTCTGCGCACGACGACGGCGAGGAGGCCCCGATGCGCTTCGCGACCCACGTCCTGGTCCTGCAGCTCGCCACGGTGTCGGCCGCCGTGCTGGTCTGCGCGGGGCTCGTCACCGCGCTCAGCATCCAGCAGCTGCGCGGCGAGGCGGAGGGCACGGCGCTCGCCATCGCCCGCACCGTCGCCGAGGACCCCGACGTGCAGGACGCGGTCGCCGCGTCCTCCGCCGTGCCCGGCGCGCCCGCCGCCTCGGAGCTGCGCGGCGGACCGCTCGAGGACGTCGCCGCCGCCGTCGAGCAGCGCACCGGCGCGCTCTTCGTCGTGATCACCGACGACCAGGGCATCCGCCTCGCCCACCCCGACGAGGACCGCCTCGGCGAGCGGGTCTCGACCAGCCCCGACGAGGCGCTCGCCGGGCGCGAGAGCGTCTCGTGGGGCACCGGCACGCTCGGCGAGTCGGCACGGGCGAAGGTCCCGGTCTTCGCCGCGGGGGAGCAGCGGGTCGTCGGCGAGGTCAGCATCGGCTTCGCGCGCTCCAGCGTCTTCACCGACCTGCCGACCGCGCTGCTCGGCGTCCTCGCCGCGGCGCTCGCCGGGCTGGTGCTCGCCGCCGTCGCCTCCGTCTTCATCCGCCGCCGCCTGCTGCGCCTGACGCTCGGCCTCGCCCCGGAGGAGCTCACCTCGCTCGTGCAGGACCAGGCCGCCGTGCTCGACGGGGTCGACGAGGGCGTGCTCGCGCTCGACCGCGACGGGCGCGTCGGCGTCTGCAATGCGCGGGCCGCCGCGATCCTCGGCTCCGACGACCCGACCGGGCGGGCGCTGCACGGGCGGCCGCTCGCGGAGCTCGACCTGCCCGTTCCGCTGGCCGACGCGATCGGCGCCGCGCTGCACTCCGTCGAGCCGCCCCGCCCCGGAGGCGAGGAGGGCTTCGTCGTCCGCTCCCGCATCGTCTACGTTGACATCCGCCGGGTGACCCGCGGCGACCGCGACCTGGGCGTGGTGGTGGTGCTGCGCGACCGCACCGACCTCGCCGCGCTGAGCCGGCGCCTCGACGCGGTCGGCGCGATGACCAACGCGCTCCGGGTGCAGCGGCACGAGTTCGCCAACCGCCTGCACGTGGTCGCGGGCCTGCTGGATGCGGGGCGGACCGCGTCGGCGCGCGACTACCTCGACGAGGTGCTGACCCGCGGCCCGCTCAAGTACCCGGTGCAGCACGCCGACCGGCTGCAGGAGCCGTACCTCCAGGCGCTCGTCGGGGCGAAGGGGATCGAGGCGGCCGAGCGCGGCGTGCTGCTGACGCTCGGTGAGGAGACGCTGGTGCGCGGCACCGTCGTCGAGCCGGAGGACGTCGCCACGGTGGTCGGGAACCTGGTGGACAACGCGGTGCGCGCGGCGGTCGAGGGGCGGCGCGACGTGCGCTTCGTCGAGGTCGAGCTGCTCGACGACGGCGACGCGCTCTTCGTGACGGTCGCCGACTCCGGCGACGGAGTGCTCGATCCGGACTCGCTGTTCGACCGGGCCGGCGCGGGCGACCCCGTCGAGGACGACGGCCGCGTGCACGGCCGGGGCTTCGGCCTGCCGCTGTGCCGCGAGGTGGCCGCCCGGCGCGGCGGCGAGGTCTGGCTGGCGGACGCAGGCGGAGCGGAGTCGGGGGCCGTGCTGTGCGCGCGCCTCCCCGGAGCGGTGCGGCCGCCGGAGCAGGACGGGGACGGGTCATGAGCGCGGACACGGCGCGGGAGCGCACGGTGCTGGTGGTGGACGACGACTTCCGGGTCGCACAGCTGCATGCGGACCTGGTCGAGGCGCGGCAGGGGCTGACGGCCCTTCCTCCGGTGCACACGGCGCGCGCGGCGCGGGCGGCCGTCGCCGAGCACGCGCCCGATCTGCTGCTGCTCGACGTGCACCTGCCGGATCAGAGCGGGATCGCGCTGCTCCGCGAACTCGACACCGACGCGTTCGTCGTCAGCGCCGCCTCCGACGGGGCGACGGTGCGGCGCGCCCTGCACGCGGGGGCGCTCGGGTACCTCATCAAGCCGTTCGAGGCGCGCCTGCTCGGCGAGCGCCTCGACGCGTACGTGCGGTTCCGGAACGTGCTGCGGGAGGACCGCGCGGCCGATCAGGAGGCGGTGGAGCGGGCGCTGCGCATCCTGCACTCGGGCGACGCGACCGCCGCGCAGCCCTCGCGCTCGGCGACCGAGCAGCTCGTCCTGGCGCGCCTGGCCGAGTCGGGCGCCGAGCTGTCGGCCCTCGAGGTGGCCGAGCGCGCCGGTATCTCGCGTGCCACCGCCCAGCGCTACCTCTCGGGTCTCGCGGGCCGCGGCCTCGTCGAGATGACCCTCAGCTACGGCACCACCGGCCGCCCGGAGCACCGCTACCGCGCCCGCTGACCCTCCGCGAGCGGAGTCCGCGCTCGAACCGGCGGGACGTTCTCGGCGGTCAAGACCCGCTCTCGGGGACCTGAGCGCCTAGGGGAGCTGACTGCGGAGCACCGGCGTGCGGTGCTCGGTCGAGCCGAACGGGGGATCCGCGTGTCAGCGGATCCTCCTAGGCGGTCGGGACCCGCTCTCGGGAACCCGACCGCCCGTGGGAGCCGACTGCGGTGCGCCGCCCTGCGGCGCACGAGACGGCCCGTCGAACGAGCGACCCGCGTGTCAGCGGATCGTTCTAGGCGGTCGGGACCCGCTCTCGGGAAACCGACCGCCTAGGAGAGCCGACTGCGGTGCGCCGCTTCGCGGCGCACGAGACGACTCAGTGCGTCGCGTCGACGTCCGCGCCCGCGGCCTCGGCCACGCGGCGGCGCTCGGCGGCCTCGGCGGCCATGCGGCGGCCCTTGGGGCTGACGAGGGAGGCGATCACCGTGATCACGAGGACGCCGATGATGACCGAGAGCGACAGTCCGGTGCCGATCTCGAAGACCTCCACGTGCTCGCCGTTGTTGATGAACGGCAGGTTGTTCTCGTGGAGCGCGTGCAGGATCAGCTTCACGCCGATGAAGGCGAGGATCGCGGCGAGGCCGATGCTGAGGTAGACGAGGCGGTCGAGCAGGCCGTCGATGAGGAAGTACAGCTGGCGCAGGCCCAGCAGCGAGAACGCGGTCGCCGTGAAGACGAGGTACACGTCGCTGGTGAGGCCGAAGATCGCCGGCACGCTGTCGAGGGCGAACAGGATGTCCGTTCCGCCGATCGCCGCCATGACGAGGATCATCGGCGTGAGGACCTTCTTGCCGTCGATGTGCGTGTAGAACTTGTCGCCGTCGTACTGGTCGCTCGTCTTGAAGATCCGCTTGGCCAGGCGCACCATCACGTTGTCGCTGGAGTGGTCGTCGCCCGGCTTGACCAGGTTGAACGCGGTCAGCAGCAGGATCAGGCCGAAGATGTAGAAGACCCAGGCGAACGAGTTGATCAGCGCGGCGCCGAGGAAGATGAAGCCGGTGCGGGCGATCAGCGCGAAGACGATGCCGAAGAGGAGCACCTTCTGCTGGTCGGCGCGGGGCACCTTGAAGCTCGCCATGATGATGAGGAAGACGAACAGGTTGTCGACCGAGAGGGCCTTCTCGGTGATGTACCCCGCGAAGTACTCCGATCCGGGCGTCGCTCCGCCGAAGACGAGGACGCCGAGCCCGAAGAGCACGGCGATGCCGACGTAGAGCGCCGACCAGATCGACGACTCCTTCAGCGTGGGCTCGTGGGCCTTCCGGACGTGGAAGAAGAAGTCGAAGAGCAGGAGCAGGACGATGAAGACGATCGTCAGGGTCCAGATCAGGGGCGATACGGTCATGAAGGGGCTGGCCTCGCTCGTGAAGGGGGGTCGGGGGACGGTCGCGGGGGTCGCTCGTCAAGGGAAAAGGTAGCGAGGCACCGTGACGAGCAGGGTGCCCGCCGATGGATCGTGAGTATCTTCTCAGTTCTCCGCGGGTCCCTCGCGCCCAGCGGCCGGAGCGCCACACTGGTCACCATGACCGGCGCCGCTGTCGACAGGACCTTCCAGGACGCCTCCGGCGTCGTCATCCACTACCGCTGGTGGCCGCACCCCTCGCCCCGCGCGATCGTGCAGCTGGCCCACGGGGTCGGCGAGCACTCGGGGCGCTACGTCGAGCTGGCGGAGGCGCTGGTCGCCGCCGGGTACGCGGTCGCGGCGGACGACCACCGCGGGCACGGCCGGACCGGCCTCGAGCAGCACGGCGGCGACTCCTCCCGGCTCGGACTGCTGGGGCCGGGCGGCCTGCGCGCGACCGAGGCGGCGATCCTCCGGCTGACGGAGCTGCTCGCGGAGGAGAGCCCCGGCGTGCCGATCGTGCTGCTCGGCCACTCCTGGGGGTCGCTCATGGCGCAGCGGATCGTCGACCACCACTCCGGCGCCTACGCCGCGCTCGTGCTGAGCGGCACGGCCTACCGCCTCCCGGGGCACATGAACGCGGGCGACCTGGCGAAGCGGCACCGCGTCGCCGGCGGTCTCGGCCTCGAGTGGCTCTCCCGCGACCCGGAGGTCTGGCAGCGTTTCCACGACGACCCCCTCACCTTCACCACGCCGCTCGCGAAGCGGATCGGGCTGGTCGAGACCCTGCGGCTGGTCGGCCGCCCGAAGCGCGGGCCCGAGCATCCGCTGCCCCTGCTGCTGGTCGTGGGCGCCGACGACACCCTCGGCGGCGAGCGGTCGGTGCGCGCGCTCGCCCAGGCCTACCGGCGGCGGGCCGGGTACACGGACGTCTCGGTGCGGGTGTACCCGGAGGCGCGGCACGAGCTGTTCCAGGAGCTCAACCGGGCCGAGGTCACGGCCGATCTCGTGGAGTGGCTGGGCGAGCGCTTCCCCGCCCCGGCTCGCGCCTAGGCTGGCGTCATGCATGGCGAGTACAAGGTCCCCGGCGGAAAGCTCGTGGTCGTCGACCTCGAC
>NZ_PSUU01000004.1:0-118483 GCF_002932015.1 Rathayibacter sp. AY1H3 | reverse complement strand
CGGCCCCGGCCGCCCGCCGCGCCGCCCGCGCGCACCCCCGGGCGGCGATCGCGACCGCCGACCTCTGGCAGCCCCTCCCGCTGGCCGACGCCTCCGCCGACGCTCTGCTCACCGTCTTCGCGCCGCGGAACGCCCCGGAGATGCGGCGGGTGCTCCGTCCGGGCGGCGTCGCCGTCGTCGTCACTCCGCGCGAGAGGCACCTGCACGAGATCCGCGAGCGGTTCGGGATGCTCGGCATCGACGCCGGCAAGGCGGAGCGGCTCGACGAGCAGCTGGCGGGGTTCGCGCTCGAGGAGCGCACCGAGCTGGACACGACGGTGCTGATGAGCGTCGACGAGCTGCGCGCCGAGGTGCTGATGGGGCCGAGTGCCCACCACGTGGATCCCGAGGCGCTGGACGCGCGGCTCGCGGCGGCGGAGGCGTCGGCCAGCGGGAGGGGCTGCCAGAGGTCGGCGGTCGCGATCGCCGCCCGGGGGTGCGCGCGGGCGGCGCGGCGGGCGGCCGGGGCCGAGAGGTCCAGGCCCAGCCCGTCCGCCGCCGGATGCGCCTCGAGCACGGCCGCGAGGTACGCCCCGGTGCCGCAGCCGAGGTCGACCACGAGCCGCGCGCCGGCGGGGACGGCCGCGGCGACCGCGTCCTGGATCACCCGGTAGTGGCCGGAGCCGAGCAGGTCGGCGCGGGCCTGCACCATCGCCGCGGTGTCGCCCGAGGTCGCGTGCCTCCCGCGCAGCAGCGAGGCGTAGCCCTGACGCGCGAGGTCGGCGCTGTGCCCGAGGGGGCAGCGGAGCGAGGAGGGGCGGGGGAGCGCGTCGGGGGCGAGCGCGCCGCCGCAGACCGGGCAGGCGAGGGCGGGCAGCACCGTCGATCCGGGTCGGGCGGCCGGATCGAACGCGCTCACTCCGCGCCGGGCGCGCGCGCCCGCATGGCGGTGACCGCCGCGTTCAGCGTCGCGATGGTCGGCACCGCGAACAGCGCTCCGGCGAGCCCGGCCACCTCGAGCCCGGTCGCGACTCCGAGCACCACGGCGAGCGGATGCACCTTCACGGCGGTCCCGAGGATGAGCGGCTGCAGCACGTGCCCCTCGAGCAGGTGCACCAGGATCACGACGCCGACCATCACCAGCGCGGCGACGGGCCCGCTGAACAGCAGAGCGACCAGCGCGGCGAGCGCACCGGTCACGATCGCGCCGAGGATCGGGACGAACGAGCCGAGGAACACCACGATCGCGATCGGCACGACGAGCGGCAGCTGCAGCGCGAGCGCGCCGATGCCGATGCCGACGGCGTTGATCCCGGCGACGCCGAGCTGCGCGATCACGAACTGGCTGAGGGTCCGCCAGCCGGCGGCGCCGCCGCGCTCCATCGCGGGGCGCGCGCGGCGGGGGAGGAGGCGGAGGAACCAGTGCCAGATCCGGCGGCCGTCGAGGAGCAGGAAGATCAGCGAGAACAGGGTGAGGAGGGTTCCGGCGAAGACCTCGGCCAGCTGGGAGCCGACGGCGAGGGCCCCGGACGCGATCGTCGACGCCTGCGCGTCGGCCCAGTCGACCGCGCGCTGCGCCCAGTCCGAGAGCTGGACGTCCGAGAACGACAGCGGCGGGCTCCGCAGCCACGCCTCGACGCCGTCGACCGCGTCGAGAGCGCGCTGCCCCACTCCGCTGAAGCCGGAGCGCGACTGCACGATCACCAGCCCGACGAGGCCGGTCAGCAGGAGGAGCATCAGGACGATCGAGACCAGGACCGCGAGCGGGCGGGGGAGCCGCAGGCGCTCGAGCCGGTTCCGCAGCGGGGTGAGGAGCGCGGTGAGCAGCAGCGCGATCAGCACCGGCACGACGATCACGGGCAGCAGCGAGACGAGGCGCACGAGGAGGTAGAGGAGCCCGGCGACGGCGAGGAAGCGCCACGACCAGGCGGCGGCGATCCGCATCCCGGTCGAGACGTCGCCCGAGGCGTCGTCCGGCGAGTCCGAGGGGGCCGGAGCCGTGACCGCAGCCGGGGGAGCGGCGGCCGCAGGCGGACTCGCCGCCGTGCCGTGCCGCTCGTCGCGCGCTCGCCGTCCCCGCATGACCCCTCCGATCCTCTCGCAGTGTACGGCGGAGCGGCCGTCCGGGACCGGGAGGGAGCCCGGGGGCGCCCCGCCTGGAGGGATCCGGGCGCCGGATGTGCCGGCAGCGGCTCGTCCGGAGGGCGGAACGCGCCGGATCGCGCCGTCTCCGCCCCGTTCCCCGTCTCGGCCGCGGGAGGCCGGTCCGCGCCGGTAGCGTTGTGCGGGTCGATGCCGAGCGAGGAGGGCGACGGATGCTGGAGGCGGTTCTCGCGATCGCCGCGTGGTGCGCGGGCGCGGTGCTCGTCGTCAGCGGCGCCCTGAAGCTCGGCCGCACGGAGCGGTTCCGGGCGAGCCTCGAGGCGCTCGGGGTCCCCCTCCTCCTCCGGCGCCGCGGCTGGTTCGCGGCCGCCTTCCCCGTCGTCGAGATCGCGCTGGGCGCCGCGGTGGTGCTGGCGCCCGCTCCGGCGCACCGTGCCGCCCTCGTGCCGGTGGCGCTCCTCGACGCCGTGTTCCTCGTCGTCGCCGTCCGTGCGGTCCGCGCGACGGAGGACGTCGACTGCGAGTGCTTCGGCGGGCTGGGCTCGGCACGGATGACCGGACACACCGTCGCGAGGAACGCGGTGCTGCTCGCGCTCGCGGTCGCCGGGGCCCTCGGCGGGCTCGCTCCGGCCGCGCTGCTCGGCGGCGGCGGTGCCTCGGCGGCGGCGTCCGGGCTCGCCGCCGCTCTCGCCGCGGTCTCGCTCGTGCTGGTGCGCGACCGCCTTGCGGCGTCGACGGCCGCTCGCGTCCGGGCGGCCGCCCGCCTGTCCGCAGCCGACAGGGAGTCCGCGCCGGGGCGCGCGCCCGAGGGCGACCTCTCGGCCGCCGACCTCGCGTTCGTCACAGTGGCCGGCGAGCTCCTGACGCTCGAGGAGCTGTCCCGCCCGGCGACGCACCTCGTCTTCTTCTCGCCCTCGTGCGCCGCCTGCCACGCGCTCGTCGAGCGCTTCCGCTGGTGGCCCCACGGCCTGCGCCCGGGCGAGGAGCTGCTGCCCGTCCTCCTCGGCAGCCGCGAGGACTTCGCGGTGCACGCCGTCTACGGGCCGCTCGTCGACCACGCCCTCTACGATCCGGAGGGCCGCGTCGCCGCCGCCCTCGGCCGAGCGGGGACGCCGGGCCACGTGCTGCTCACGCCCGAGCGTCCGCTCGGCGACGGCTGGACCTCGGGAGCCGCGTCGATCGAGGCACGCGTGCTCCGGCCCGGATTCCTCGCCGAGCTGCAGGCGGCCGGCCCGGACCCGGCTCCGGCGGCCGGCGGCGCGGTACCGGCGGGGTGACGACGGCCGGCGGGCGGAACGGTGCCGCCGGGCTGTCGACGACCGACCGACGGCGGCCGGGCTCAGCGGCGCTCGAACTCGCCGGACATCGAGCCGTGCACGGGGTGGGCGGGATCGTCACCCACGGCGCGGGCGGGATCGTCGATCTCCACGGCGCGGGACGGGGGCTCCTCGTCGCTCGCGTCGAGGCCGAAGCCGTCCTCGAGCAGCTCCTGGGCGATGCGGCTCGACAGGCCGCTCCTCTCGCCCGGTCCGGGGTCGCTCTCCGGGTCGACGGGGGCGGCGAACGCCTGCTCGAGTCCGGACGCCGGCATCCCGGCGTCGTCGATCGAGTCGGCTCGCCCGTCGAAGGGTCCTCGTGCAGGTCTCGGCATGCGCCCGAGCGTAGAGGACGGGCCCCCGGAGGTCGACGCTCCGTCGCGCACTGCCGGGCCGCCCGCGCGCCGGGTCAGTCGTGCAGCGACCAGGAGTGGGGAGCGACCTGGACGCCGCCGACGGTCGCCGTCTCGTCGCCGATGTTCAGCGCGAGCCGCGCGGTGCGTCCCTCCGGGCCCTCCGCCACGAGCATCACGGCGGTGTTGGAGAGGTCGACCGTGCGGGTGCTCGCGCCGACCAGCCACGGGTTCCGTCGGCGGAACGCGACGACCTCCTGGTGGGCCCGGTAGGCCTCCCCGCCCGGCCACTCGGCGGGCTCGGCCGGGAACTCCGGGCGGATCGCGTCGTCGCCGCCGATCCGCTCCTCCTTGACGCCGCGCAGGCCCCGCTCGTCGCCGGAGTAGATGCTCGGCACGCCGGCGACGAAGCCGAGGATCGCCGTGGCGTGGCCGTGGTGGCGCTCGTCGCTGACGGCGCTGGCGATCCGGGTCACGTCGTGGTTGCCGACGAAGGTCAGGGGCAGGAACTCGCGGACGAAGTCGTCGTGGCGCTTCAGGGACCAGGCCAGCTCGAAGAGGTTCGCCTCCTCGAGGGAGTTGCGGACGGCCTTCCAGAGCTCGTACTGCGTGACCGAGTCGAGCCCCGACTCCCGCACGTAGCCGGTGTAGTCGCCGTGGATGACCTCGCCGACGAACCACGCGTCGGGGAAGCGCTGCCGCACCGGGTCGATCGCCGCGTGCCAGGCCGCCGGCGCGACCGCGTACGCCGCGTCGAGCCGCCAGCCGTCGATGCCCCGCTCGAGCCAGTGCGCGAGCACGGAGGACACGTGCTCCGCGACCTCGGGGTTCCCGTTGTCGAGCTCGACCAGGGCGTCGTGCCCCTCGAACACGTCGACGCGGAGGCCGTCGACCTCCTGCGACCGCTCGCTGCGGGAGAAGCGCGCCGCCTCGGGGGAGCCCTCGCCGGCCGCGACGGCGGCACGCCACCAGGGGTGCTCCCGTCCCACGTGGTTGAAGACCCCGTCGAGCAGCACCCGGATCCCGCGCTCGCGGCACGCGGCGATCAGCGCGTCGAGGTCTGCCTCGTCGCCGAGGCGGGGATCGACCCGGAAGTGGTCGACCGTGTCGTAGCCGTGGGTGGAGGAGGCGAAGACCGGCCCGAGCAGCAGCCCGTTGCAGCCCAGCGCCAGCAGGTCGTCGAGCCAGGGCAGCAGGGCGCGGAGGCGGTGCTGCGGCTCGTCGTCCGGGCCCGGACCCTCCGAGGCGCTCGCCTCGGCGCCCGTGAAGCCGAGCGGGTAGACGTGCCACCAGATCGCCGTCGAGATCCAACCGTCCGTCTGAGCCATCGTGGCCGTCCTCCCGGCCCGCTCGGGCGCGGGCCGCCGTCACTGTAGCGAGGCGGGCTGGACCGGAGCCGCGCCCGCTCACGGACCGGGCCGCAGGGCGGTGATCCAGGCCAGCACGGCGAGGCCCGCCCGCACGGAGGCGGGAGCCGTGACGGAGCAGACGAGCAGCGCGAGAGCCGCGCAGGCGAGCCCGGCCACCGCGCTCCTCCGCTCGCCCGCCCACCGCAGCGCCCGCACGGACGCGATCACCGCGGCGACCGCCACGGCGACGGCGGGGAGGGCCCAGAGCGGATGCACGGAGGACGCGAGCGCGAGCAGGCCCAGCGCGAGCGCGGCGAGGCCGGGCTCGTACGTCCGGCGAGCGGGAGGGTGCCGCCGGGGCGGCCGGGGGAGGGCCGCGTCGGCCGGAGCGGATGGAGGGAGGAGTGCCGTCGTCGTCATGAGCCGATCCTCGTCAGGCGGCGGACTCTGCGGAGTGGCGATCGGCGGATCGGTGGACGAGAGGCGCCGAGCGCCTCCTGTGGAGGGACCGACCGGCGCGATCGGCGTCGTTCCGGGCGTCTCGAGGCCGGAATCGCCGGAGATCCGGGGCGGGGCTGGTAGGTTACCGACGGTCCGACCGGTTGAGGACGTCCGTCCCCGGCCGAGGACGATCCATCGAAACCAGCTGTTCCGACAGCGAGAACGTCCTGGGAGGACACTCCATGGCTGACAAGTCGCTCAACCGCACCGAGCTCGTCGCGAAGATCGCCGCCGACTCCGGCCAGAGCCAGGCCGCCGTCAACGGCGTCCTCGACTCGCTCTTCACCACCCTCGCCGACTCCGTGTCGAACGACGTGAAGGTCACCATCCCGGGCTGGATCGCCGTCGAGCGCACCTCCCGCGCCGCGCGCACCGGCCGCAACCCGCAGACCGGCGAGACCATCCAGATCGCCGCCGGCCACTCGGTCAAGGTCTCCGCGGGCACCAAGCTCAAGGCCGCCGCGAAGTAGTCGCGCCCTCCGACACGGCCCCGGCACTGCGCCGGGGCCGTCGTCGTCCGCGGACGCGGCCGCGGATCGTCCGCGGACGCGGCTGCCGATCAGCCGCGGAACGTAGGCTGGACCGGTGAATCGAACCGTCCGGATCGTCGGCCCTGCGCTCGTGCTCGTCGCCGCAGCGCTCGTCGCCCTCCTCGCGGCCCTGGCCTTCGGCGGGGGAGCCGCGGCTCCGCTGCTGAACGATCCCGGCCCCGTGGTCCGCTACGGCCTCCCGATCGCCAAGCTGGCCGTCAATCTCGGCGCCGCGGGCATGATCGGCTCGCTCGTGCTGACGCTGTTCGCGCTGAGCCCCCGCGCCGCCGCCGCCCGCGACGCCCGGTCCTCGTCCCGATCTTCGACCGCTCACGCCTCCTCGCGCGGCGGCCAGTCCTCGCGCGGCGGCCAGTCCTCCTCCCGCGCCGGATCGACGCGCACCGCGGTCGCCCCCGCGCGCCCCGCGCCCGCCGAGGCCGCGCCCGAGCCGCGCACCGAGTTCTCGATCGCCCTCGACGTCGCCGCCGCCAGCGCCGCCTTCTTCGCGGCGGCCAGCGCGATGACCGGGTTCCTCACCTTCCTCAACGTCACGCAGACGCCCCTGAGCCTCGACCGCGACTTCGGCACCAAGCTCAGCTACTTCATCGGCAGCATCGAGGTCGGCCAGGCCTGGCTCATCACGACCCTGCTCGCGGCCGTCGTCACCGTCCTCTGCTTCGCCGTCCGCAACCAGACCGCGCTCGTCTTCGTCACGGGCCTGGCCCTGCTCACGCTGCTGCCGATGGCGCAGCAGGGGCACGCGGCGGGAGCGAGCGGGCACGACGCCGCCGTCACGGCGCTGGGCCTGCACCTCGTCTTCGCGGCGATCTGGCTGGGCGGCCTCATCACCGTCATCGCCCTGCGGCCCCTGCTCGGCGGCTCCCGCCTGCTGCCCGTGATCGAGCGCTACTCCAGCCTCGCGCTCGTGAGCTTCGTCGTGGTCGCGGCGTCCGGCTACGTCAGCGCCGAGCTCCGGCTCGCCACCCTCGACAACCTGCTCACCGGCTACGGGATCCTCGTGCTGGTCAAGGTCGCGGCGCTGGTCGCGCTGGGCCTGTTCGGCGTGCTGCAGCGCCGCTACCTCATCGAGCGGATGCGGAAGGCCGGCGGTGTCGGCGGCCGCAGCTTCTGGTGGCTCGTCGGCGCCGAGGTCGCCTTCATGGGGATCGCCTCCGGAGTCGCCGCGGCGCTCGCGCGCACCGCGACCCCGGTCGACCAGATCGCCGCAAGCCAGCTCACGGATCCGACCCCGGCTCAGCTGCTGACGGGCGAGCCCCTGCCGCCGCCCGCGAGCGCGATGAACTTCCTCACGCTCTGGAACATCGACCTGGTCTGGCTCCTGGTCTGCTCCTTCGCCATCGCGTTCTACGTCGCCGGAGTGGTGCGCCTGCACCGCCGGGGTGACCGCTGGCCCCTGCACCGCACGATCCTCTGGATCGCGGGCATGCTCCTCCTGGCCTACATCACGAACGGCGGGGTGAACGCGTACGAGAAGTACCTGTTCAGCGCCCACATGCTCTCGCACATGGTCCTCACCATGGCGGTGCCGCTGCTGCTCGTCCCGGCGGCACCGGTCACGCTCATCGCCCGCGCCGCCGCCCGCCGCTCCGACGGCTCCCGCGGCGCCCGCGAGTGGGTGCTGCTCGCCGTTCACTCGCGCTTCGCCACCGCGATCTCGCACCCGATCGTCGCCGCGCTGCTGTTCGTCGGGTCGCTCTGGGGCTTCTACTACTCCCCGCTGTTCCGCTGGGCCACCACGGACCACATCGGCCACGAGTGGATGATCGTCCACTTCCTGATCACCGGCTACCTCTTCGTCAGCGTCCTGATCGGAGTGGACCCGAGCGTGCACCGCGTGCCCTTCGCGATGCGCCTCCTGCTGCTGCTGGGCACCATGGCGTTCCACGCCTTCTTCGGCCTCGCACTGATGACGGGGGAGGGGCTGCTCCTGGCCGACTGGTACGGAGCGATGGGCTGGGGCACGTCCGCGCTCGCCGATCAGCAGGCGGCCGGCGGCATCGCGTGGAGCATCGGCGAGATCCCCACCCTCGCGCTCGCGATCGTCGTCGCGATGATGTGGAGCCGCTCCGACGCCCGCGAGACCAAGCGCCGCGACCGCCAGGCCGACCGCACCGGAGAGGCCGAGCTCACGGCCTACAACGACCGCCTGGCCGCCCTCCAGAAGCGCGGCTGATCCGCGCCCGGGCCCCGGGGTCCCGGCGGCCCGCGGGTACAGTGGAGCGGTGACTCAGCCGACCCTCTCCGACGAGCAGCAGCGGGTCTTCGACCTCATCGAGAACACGCGCGAGCACCTGTTCGTCACGGGTCGCGCGGGCACGGGCAAGTCCACCCTGCTCAACCACCTGAGCTGGAACACCGACAAGCAGATCGTCATCTGCGCCCCCACCGGCGTCGCGGCGCTGAACGTCGGCGGCCAGACCATCCACTCGCTCTTCCGACTGCCGATCGGCGTCATCGCCGACTCCGACCTCGACCAGCCGCCCGAGCTGCGCAAGCTCCTCAACACCATCGACACGCTCGTCATCGACGAGATCTCCATGGTCAACGCCGACCTGCTCGACGGGATCGACCGCAGCCTCCGGCAGGCGCGGCAGCGGCGCTCCGAGCCGTTCGGGGGCGTGCAGGTCGTCCTCTTCGGCGACCCGTTCCAGCTCGCACCCGTTCCCGGCGATCCGGAGGAGCGCGCCTACTTCGCCGACCGCTACCGCTCGCTGTGGTTCTTCGACGCCCTCGTCTGGCAGGAGGCGCCGCTGCGGATCGTCGAGCTCGGCCGGATCCACCGGCAGAGCGACGAGCGCTTCAAGTGGATGCTCAACGCGGTCCGCTTCGGCATGGTGACGAAGGAGATCGCCGACGTGCTGAACGCGGCGGGCGCGCGGACGCCTCCGGCCGACGACGCGATCACGCTCGCGACCCGCAACGACACGGTCAACCGCATCAACCAGGCGGCGCTCGCGCGGCTGAAGGGCCCGCTGAAGACCGCGTCGGCCGAGATCAGCGGCGACTTCGGCGGGCGTGCCTATCCAGCGGACCAGAACCTCGAGCTCAAGATCGGCGCGCACGTGATGTTCCTGCGCAACGACTCCGAGCAGCGCTGGGTGAACGGCACGATCGGCCGGGTGACGAAGGTCGCGGGAACGGTGTGGGTCGAGGTGGACGGCGAGGTCCACGAGGTCGAGCCCGCGACCTGGGAGCGCTACCGTTACTCCTACTCCGCCGCGACGAAGAAGCTCACCCGCGAGATCGTCGCCGAGTTCGCACAGTTCCCGCTCCGCCTGGCGTGGGCGGTCACGATCCACAAGTCGCAGGGCAAGACCTACGACTCCGCCGTGGTCGACCTCGGGCAGCGCGCCTTCGCCCCCGGGCAGACCTACGTGGCGCTCAGCCGCATCACGAGCCTCGAGGGGCTCTACCTGACGCGGCCGCTCCGGCCGAGCGACATCATCGTCGACAAGGACGTGCTGCGCTTCATGTCCGAACGGCGAGCCGAGCCCGCCGCCGTCGCGGAGGCGTCCGCGGACTGACGCCCCGCGGAGGACGTGGGAGCAGGGGCCTCAGGCCGCCGCGCAGGTCCGGGCGAGATCGCGGAACAGCTCCGTCGTCAGCCGGTACGCCTCCGCGACCTCCGCGATGACCCGCTCGCGCTCCTCCTCGTCCCAGCCCGCGGCGTCGAGCTGCTCGCGGTAGGTGGCGCGGAAGGCCGACGGTGCGGCGATCTCGCCGAAGAGGAAGAAGCCGACGCCGTTGGTCTCGAAGCCGAACCGCCGCTGCAGCAGCCCGCGGACGATCGCGCAGCCGGAGAGGTCGCCGAGGTAGCGCGTGTAGTGGTGGGCGACGAAGCCGCCGCTCCAGCCCGCGGCCACGGTGCGGATCCGGTCGACGTAGGCGCTGGTCGAGGGCAGCGGGCGGATGCGCTCCCGCCAGTCCTCACCGACGAGGAAGCGCAGGTCCTCCGCGATCGCGGGGAGCCGAGTGAGCTTGGCCGAGAGGAAGGGCTCCGCGACCGGATCGCCGGCCATGTCCTCCGCCACGGCCTCGAGGGCCTCGTAGACGAAGTAGTGCTGCGAGATGAGCGCGATGTAGTCGTCGCGGCCGCCGGAGCCGGTCATCAGCGAGGTCATGAAGGCGGCGCCCTCGTCGTCCGCGCCGGACTGCCCGATGCGCAGGCGCAGGGCCTCGGAGAACGGGATGACGTTCGACACGGTGGCCTCCCTCGGCGACTGAGGTCTGCCTTACCTTAGCCGAGCGGAGCCGCTGGGACCAGAGGCGTCAGTGCCCGTGTCCGCCGTCGACGACGGAGTGCATCATCCCGCCCATGTCGCCCGACCCGCCCGAGGAGGCGGCCATGGCGGGGGTGGCGAGGGCGGAGACGGTGAGCGCGCCGGCCAGGAGTCCGACGAGAGCTCGCGACGGCGAGACGGCCTTCTCCTCGACGCGCGGAGAGCGGAGCGAGACGGCCACCACGGCGACCGCGATCAGCTGGAGGACCGCGGCCGCCAGCGCGGGGAGGGGCTCGGCGAGTGCGCCGAGGGCCAGAGCGAGGGCGAACGCCGCCAGGGAGGCGACCGCGACGACCAGCGCGGAGCGCGGCACGACGATCCGGCCGCGTGCCAGGACGAGGACCGCCCAGAGGATCTCGACAGTACCGAGCGCTCCGATCACCGGAGCCTGCACGCCCTCGCCGCCGGCGGCGAGCGAGAGGTGGACGAGCCCGGCGCCGAGTCCGGCGAAAGCGGCGTTGCAGCGGGCCACGGTGGTCATGGCGGCTCCTTCGCTGGATCGGGGAAGAAGAGGAGGCCCCGGATCGACACACCGCATCGTGTCGTCCGGGGCCGTTCAGTCCGTCCGCCGCGGAAAACGGCGGGCCCACGGCGGACGGAGTAGAGGGGGGCGGCGGGTGCCGCCCTGGTCAAGCGGTCGCGGCGGTGCGCGTCCTCGCCGTCTTCTCGGTGCCGAGTCCGACTCCCAGGAGCACCAGCGCGCTGGCCAGGTGCAGGAAGTGGTCGGCGGTGTTCAGCGCCAGCACGTTCAGGGCGGTGTCGACCAGGAAGAAGCCGACGATGCCGAGCAGCAGGTACACCGCTCCGACGGTCACGTTGACGGTCTTCGCCGCGGCGACGGTCGACAGGCCCGCGATCAGCAGCGCGCCTCCGATGAGCAGGTGGGCGATGTTGTGCAGCGGGTTCACCTCGAAGACGCCGAGCAGGAGCCCGCCTTCGGTCGAGAGGAACTGCACGCCTCCGGTCACGACGAAGCCGAGGAGCCCGACGACGACGTAGACGGCTCCGAAGAGAGTCGCCAGCAGTCGATTGGGGGATCTGCGCATGGTCTCTTACCTCCTTCGAGCAGCGCCTCTGCGCTGTACTCCCTCTCTTCGTAACCCGGCGCCTGCCGGTTTGGGAACGGGGTGGACTCCGCCGGTCACGGTCAGGACACGAATCGCGATCGGGCGCTCAGCGGCCCTCTCCGGCCCGACGGAGCCCCCGTACAGTGGTGCCGTTCGCAGACGACGGGGGAGTCGCACGGCATGGGATCTCGCAGACGGACGCGGACGGGGCTGCTCGTCGTCCCGGTCCTCGTGCTCGCACTGGCCGGCTGCACGCCCGCCGCCGCCTCGCGCGTGGCGGAGGCGCCCGCGCAGGCGGCGTCGGAGGAGCTCGCCTCCGCCCTGTCGGGGTTCCTCGACGAGACGGTCGGCGTCGCCGGCGCGACCGGAGCGGTCGCCGGGGTCTGGTCGCCGTGGGGCGGCAGCTGGGAGGGCGCGGTCGGCTGGGAGTCGGACGAGCGCACCACCGCCCTCACCACCGACGCGCACCTGCGGCTCGGCACCGGCGGCACCGAGGCGATGACCTGCGACGTGGTCCTCGCCCTCGCCGACTCCGGCCGGGTCGACCTCGACGCCGACGTCGGCGAGACGCTGCGCTCCCTGCCCGGCATCGACGGGCTCACCCTGCGCGAGCTCTGCGCGCACACCTCCGGCCTGGCCGACTTCCGCTCGGCGCTCTGGCCGACCGTGCTCCAGAACCCCCCGCGGCAGTGGCCGACGCTCGAGCTGCTGGCCGCGGCCCAGGTGCGCGGCGCCTCGGCCGAGCCCGGAGCAGCGTGGTCCGACTCCGCCACCGGTCCGCTGCTCGCCGGCATCGTCGCCGCGCAGGTGACCGGTCGGAGCATCGGGGAGCTCTACGACCAGTACGTGGTGCCGCGGTACGGGCTGCGCAGCACGGAGCTGCCCGGCGCCTCCGAGGTCGACCTGCCCGCTCCGTCCCCCCGCGGCTACGCGGTCGCGCTGGACCCGGCGACCGGGGAGAAGCGCTGCGACGTGCGGCTCGACGTCACCGCCGCGTCCCCGTCCGCGCTCGGCGCCGCGGGCGGAGCGCTGACCGATCTGGAGGACCTCCGGCGGCTGGCGACGGGGCTCGCGGCCGATCCCGCGGGCGACGCCATGTGGCAGGACCCGGTCGTCCAGGGCCAGGGCCGCGCCGACTACCTCCGCGCCGGGCTCGGCGGGCACGAGGCGGGACCCCTCCGCGGCTTCTCGGGCCTGGCGCCCGGCTTCGTCACCGCGGCCTACTCCGACCCGGTCTCGGGCCTGACCGTGGCCGTCTCGATCAACAGCTCGACGCCCGGCGGCGACTTCGCCGCGACGGTCGCCCGCACCCTGGCCGCCATCGCGGTCGAGCAGGGAGCCGCGGCGGGAGCCGAGGGCCTGCCCCGGCTCCCGTGGACGGCCGACGGCGAGCGCGGCGCCGTGCAGGGGACCCCGACGCGCTGCTGATCCGGCGGCGCCCTACTCTGGTGCCATGCCGATCACTCCCGACACCAAGGACTGGACCTGGGTCCTCGAGCGCCCCTGCCTCGAGTGCGGTTTCGACGCCTCGCTCGTCGACGCCGACGAGGTCGCAGAGCTCATCCGCGAGAACGCCGCCGCCTGGCCCTACGTGCTCGACCGCGACGACGCGGCGGGCCGGCCCGACGACGAGACCTGGTCACCGCTCGAGTACGCCGCGCACGTGCGCGACGTGCACCGCATCTACCGCACCCGCGTGAAGCTGATGCTCGCCGGCGACGACCCGCTCTACCCCAACTGGGACCAGGACGTCACCGCCGTGGAGGAGCGCTACGACCAGCAGGACCCCGCGACGGTCGGCCGCGAGCTGGTCGAGGCGGCCGAGCGCATCGCCGAGGTGTTCGACTCCGTCGCCGGTGCCCAATGGCAGCGCCGAGGCCGCCGCAGCGACGGCGCGGCGTTCACGGTCGACACGATCGCCCGCTACTACCTGCACGACGTCCAGCACCACCTGCACGACGTGCAGGGCTGAGCTCAGGTGTCGATGAGCTGCGGATTGAGGAACGAGAGCGTCCGCGCGTAGGCGAGCGCCGCGGAGGCGGGGCTGACAGCGTCGCGCAGGTTGCCGTTCGCGAAGTGCCGCTGCGTGTCCGGGTAGGTGTGCGCCGTGACCGGCGTCCCCGACTCCTTCAGCCGCCCGACGAACGACTCCGGGTCGTCGCCCGCGGGCCACTCGTCGCTCTGCGCGTAGTGCAGGAGGGTGGGGCACGGGACCAGCACGTGCTCCTCCGCACCGAGGGTGGCGTAGTACGCGACCACCGCGTCCACGAGCCCGGTGCCCGCGGCGAGCAGCCCGAGGCGGCCGCCGAAGCCGAAGCCGATGACGGCGCAGCGCGGTGCCCCGGCCGCGACTCCGGTGCCGACCGCCTCGGCGACGGCGGCGAGGGTGCGGTCCTGCGCGGCCATCGCGGCGAGGTCGCGCGCGTCCTCCGGGGCGAGCGTGGCCCAGCCGTCGTAGAGGTCGGGCACGAGCACGTGGTAGCCGTGCTTCGCAACGGCCTCGGCGAACGGCTCCAGCCACGGCAGGCGCCCGAAGACGTCGTGCAGCACGACCACCACGGGCCGGCCGGGGTGCCCGTACTCGAGGGCGACGCCCGGCGACGGGATCTGGACGAGCTCTGTCACCCCTCCACCCTGCCCTCTGCGTCCCGCGATCCCGCGCGCTGCCACTGATCCGCCCGGCGTGTCGCGTCGGAACGCCGCTCGGGCGCCTCACCGCTCCGCGCGGCCGTACGGCTCCAGCGGCAGGACGACCTGCTCGCGCAGGTGCTCGTAGACGACCGAGGTGCGCACATCGGCGACCTCGCGGCGCTGTGTCAGCTCGTCGATGACGAAGGCGTAGAGGTCCTGGTTGTCGCGGACGGCGACGTGGATGATGAAGTCCTCCGAGCCGGAGGTGACGAACACGCCGACCGTCTCGTCGAGGCCGGCGACCCAGTCGCGGAAGGCCTCGATGATCTCGCGCGACGGCGGACGGATGCGGACCGCGATCAGCGCCTGCACGCCGCGCCCGAGGGCCGCGAAGTCGAGAGTGAGCGTCGCGCCGGTGATGACGCCGCGGCGCCGGAGGCTCCTCGTGCGGTCGAGGGCGGTGGTGGGCGAGACGTGCACGGCGGCTGCGAGGTCCCGGTTCGTGATCCGTGCCTCCGACTGCAGGACCTGCAGGATCCGGACGTCGAGTTCGTCGAGTGCCGCTCCTGGGCCGTTCTGCTGGTCGTTCATACGGAGATCCTGCCGAAGGGGAGCCCTCCTGCCTACTGTTCGTGACGTCACTGCGCACGAACCGAGGAGCATCATGACCATCCCCGCCCCCGACGCCGTCGGCTTCCACCCCGACGAGATCGACACCGCCGCGCCCACCCGCTCGGCCCGCCTCAAGTGGGTGGTCGTCGTCGACGAGTCCCTCCCTGCCGGCCGCGCCGTGAACGCCGCGATCTGCGTGGGCGCCGCGACGGCCGCGCACGTCGCGGGGCTGCTCGGACCGAGCCCCGCCGACACGTCCGGATCGCTGCATCCCGGTCTGCCGTGGGCCGGCTGCACGGTCCTCGCCGCCGACGCGGCCACCCTGCTCGCGATCCGCGCCAAGGCCGAGGCGCACGACGGGACGTTCGTCGCCGACATGCCCGCGTCCGCGCAGGCCACCCGGGTGTACGACGAGTACCGGGAGGCGGTGGCGGCGAGCGGCTCTGACGAGCTGCAGTACCTCGCGGTCAGCCTGGTGGGGCCGAGGAACCGGATCGACAGGATCGTCGGGCGGCTGCCGCTGTTGGGCTGACGGACACCGCGGGGCTGCCGGACGCCGCTGCGCTGCCGGGCGCCGCTGCAGCGCCGGAGGAGGAGCCGCTCGCGTCGGGCCGGAGGAGGAGCCGCTCGCGTCGGGCCGGAGGACCGGCCGCAGACGAGGGGGGGAGGAGAGCGAGTGACGGGAATCGAACCCGCGCCATCTGCTTGGGAAGCAGAAGTTCTACCATTGAACTACACTCGCGTGGCGCCGCTCGGGCGCACCAGGACATCGTAGCAAGGCCCGGAGCCGGCCCATGCCCCCGGGTCGCGCCACGCCCTAGGATCGCAGCGTGCTCCTCTCCGACCGCGACATCTCGCTCGAACTCGCCTCCGGCCGCGTGGGGCTCGCCCCGCACGATCCGTCGATGCTGCAGCCGTCGTCCGTCGATGTGCGCCTCGACCGCTTCTTCCGGCTGTTCGACAACCACCGCTACCCGTACATCGATCCGGCCGAGGACCAGCCCGAGCTGACCCGCCTGGTCGAGACGCCGCAGGGCGAGCCGTTCATCCTCCACCCGGGAGAGTTCGTGCTCGGCTCGACCTACGAGGAGGTGTCGCTGCCGGACGACATCGCGGCGCGCCTCGAGGGCAAGAGCTCTCTCGGACGGCTCGGGCTGCTGACCCACTCGACCGCCGGGTTCATCGATCCGGGCTTCACCGGCCACGTCACCCTCGAGCTCAGCAACGTCGCGACGCTCCCCATCACGCTCTGGCCGGGGATGAAGATCGGCCAGATGTGCTTCTTCCGCCTCAGCTCGCCCGCCGAGAAGCCCTACGGCTCGGCGGAGTACAGCTCGCGGTACCAGGGCCAGCGCGGTCCGACCGCGTCGCGCTCGGCGCTCGGCTTCCACCGCACGGACGTCTACACCGACTGACGCCGGCGCAGGGATCAGGGCGCGGGGGTCAGCCCAGCAGGCGGGGGAGCTGCAGCACGAGCCAGGGGGAGAACGCCCAGGGGGTCGAGCGGACGGCGGCGAGCGTCGCCTCGGCGTCGACCCACTCGTAGTCCATGACCTCGTCGAGGCGCGGATCGAGGGCGTCGCGGCTCGACAGCGTCGCCGTGTAGACGGGGCAGATCTCGTTCTCGACGACGCCGGACGCGTCGACCGCGCGGTAGCGGAAGTCCGGCAGGGCGACCTCCAGCGTGGCCAGCCGGGCGCCGAGCTCGCGCTCGGCCCGGCGGACGACGGCGTCCTCGATCCGCTCGCCCGGGGCGGGGTGCCCGCAGAAGGAGTTGGTCCAGACGCCCGGCCAGGTGCGCTTCTCGAGGGCGCGGCGGGTCACCAGAAGCGCGCCGTCCGGGGAGAAGACGTGGCAGGAGAACGCGAGGTGCAGGGGAGTGGCAGTGTCGTGCACGGTCGCCTTGTCGGCGACCCCCACGGCGTTCCCGGCCTCGTCGAGGAGGACCACCTGCTCGATCCGGTCCGTCTGCACAGTGGCGGCTGGCGAAGTCATACCCGCAAGTCAAGCACGCCGCAACACATCAGCCGGCTTATCGTCCTGGTTCTCCCCTTTGTTAGCCTTCCCACGTGGATACGCGCGACCCCGTGGTTCTGTCCCGGTTGAGGCAGGAGCACGTCGATGCCGTCCTGGACAGGTTCTTCTCGTTGGCGAGGTCCCGGGCGGTGCGTCTCGGACCCCGCTACCTGACCCTGTGGCAGACGCTGGAGGCCAACACCCGCGGCGGCAAGCGCTTCCGCCCGCTGATGGTGATCTCCGCGTACGAGGCCCACGGCGGCCAGGATCCGGAGGCCGCTGCCCATCTCGGCGCGGCGTTCGAGCTGCTGCACACCGCGCTGATCGTGCACGACGACGTGATCGACCGCGACTTCGTGCGCCGCGGCGGCCCGAACGTCTCGGGCAGCTACCGCGACGAGGCGACGACCGCGGGCCTCTCCATCCCGATCGCCGAGCACCGCGGGACCTCGGTGGCCGTGATCGCCGGGGACCTCGCCCTCACCGGCGCCCACCGCCTCGTCGAGGGCGTCGGCGCCTCCGACGGCGTGCGGGCCCGCCTGCTCACCCTGCTCGACGAGGCCGTCTTCGCCTCCGCCGCGGGTGAGCTGGCCGATGTGGACTTCTCCCTCATGCCGGGCATGCCCTCGGTCGACGAGGTGCTCGAGATGGAGCGCCTCAAGACGGCCGTCTACTCGTTCGAGGCGCCGCTGCAGGCCGGAGCGATCCTCGCCGGGGCCTCGGACGCCGCGGTGGACGCCCTCGGCGAGTTCGGCCGCTGGATCGGCATCGCCTATCAGATCGTCGACGACCTGCTCGGGGTCTTCGGCTCGGAGGGGCAGACCGGCAAGACCACGCTGGGCGACCTCCGCGAGGGCAAGCGCACCGTCCTCATCGCCCACGCGGCCGGCACGGACTGCTGGCCCGACATCGAGGCGCTGATCGGCGACGAGCACCTCGCGCCCGAGACCGCGGAGAAGGTGCGCGGCATCCTCGAGGAGTGCGGCGCCCGCAGCTACGCCGAGGGGCTCGCGAACCAGTTCGCCGATCGCGCCTGGGCGGCTCTGGAGACGCCCGCGGTGTCGGAGGCCTTCCGCAACGAGGTCCGCCCGCTCGTGGCCAGCGTGGTCGGGCGCACCCGATGAGCGCTGTCCGCCACGCGCGGATGCGCGCGACGATGCGCTCCGCCCGGCCGAGCCCCCGTACGGTGGCACGATGAGCCGCCAGAGCGAACTGTACGACCGCGTCGCGCACGAGTCGTCCGCGCAGGTGATCCGCCGCTACTCCACCTCCTTCGGGCTGGCCACGCGCCTGCTCGCCCCGGGCGTCCGCGAGCGGGTGGAGGACGTCTACGCCCTCGTGCGCGTCGCCGACGAGATCGTCGACGGCGTCGCCGAGGAGGCCCGTCTCGACCGGGCCGCGGTGGAGGAGTCCCTCGACGCCTTCGAGGCAGAGACCGAGCGCGCGCTCGCCTCCGGCTACAGCTCCAACCTCGTGATCCACGCCTTCGCGCGGACCGCGCGGGCGACCGGATTCGGCACCGAGCTCACCCGGCCGTTCTTCGCGTCGATGCGCGCCGACCTCCGCGAGACCGAGCACACCCCCGAGTCCTTCGAGGCCTACGTCTACGGCTCCGCCGAGGTCGTCGGGCTGATGTGCCTGCACGTGTTCCTCGCGGCGCCGGACGCGGGGCTCGTCTCCGAGACCGCCCGCGAGCGGCTCGTGGCCGGAGCGCGCCGCCTGGGCGCCGCGTTCCAGAAGGTCAACTTCCTCCGCGATCTCGCCGCCGACGTCGACGGCCTCGGCCGCAGCTACTTCCCCGGAGTCGACCCGCGGGCGTTCTCCGAGCGCGACAAGGCCTCGCTGCTCGCCGACCTCGACGACGACCTCGCCGAGGCCGCAGCCATCGTGGCCGAGCTCCCGCGCTCGAGTCGGCGCGCGGTCCTGCTGGCCCACTCCCTCTTCGCCGCCCTGGCCGACCGGATCCGCGCGACGCCCGCCGAGGAGCTCCTCCGCGCCCGCGTCAGCGTGCCCACGGCCGCCAAGGCGGCGCTCGCGGCCAAGGCGGCCGTGTCGACGCTCGGTCCGCGCCTGGGCCCCGGCCCCGTCCGCGCGACCCGCTCGAGGACCGGCCCGCACCGCGCCGTCGTCATCGGCGGGGGGATCGGCGGACTCGCCTCCGCCGCGCTGCTCGCGCGCGACGGCTACGACGTGACCCTCCTGGAGGCGCGCGAGGCCGTCGGCGGCCGCGCCGGCTCGTGGGAGCACGAGGGCTTCCGCTTCGACACCGGTCCCTCCTGGTACCTGATGCCCGAGGTGTTCGACCACTTCTTCCGCCTCATGGGCACCAGCGCCGAGGAGCGCCTCGACCTCGTCACGCTCGACCCCGGCTACCGGGTCTACAGCGAGGGCGTCGACGAGCCGATCGACGTGCTCGCCGACCTCGAGTCGAACCTCGCGCTCTTCGAGAGCATCGAGCCCGGAGCGGGCGAGCGGATGCGCGCATACCTCGACTCCGCGCGCGACACCTACGAGATGGCCAAGCGCCGCTTCCTCTACACGAGCTTCTCGTCCTTCCTCCCGCTGCTGCGCCGCGACGTGCTCAGCCGGACCGGGAGGCTCGGCCGCCTGCTGCTCACTCCGCTCGACACGTTCGCGGCGACGGCGGTCACCGACAACCGGCTGCGCCAGATCCTCGGCTACCCGGCCGTCTTCCTCGGCTCCTCGCCGTTCGCCGCGCCGAGCATGTACCACCTGATGAGCCACCTCGACCTCGCCGACGGCGTGCTCTATCCGATGGGCGGATTCACGAAGCTGATCGAGGCGGTCGCCGACGTCGCCGAGGAGGCCGGCGTCACCGTCCGCACGTCCTCGCCCGCGACGCGGATCCTCACCGCCCGCTCGCCCCGCGGCCGACGCCGCGGCGCCGAGGTCGTCGGAGTCGAGTTCACGGGCCCCGACGGCACGGAGCGGATCCCCGCCGACCTGGTCGTCAACGCCTCCGACCTCTTCACCACCGAGCAGTCGCTCCTCCCCGAGGAGCTGCGGACCTACCCGCCCGCCTACTGGGAGAAGCGCGAGCCCGGCCCGAGCGCCGTCCTCGTCCTCCTGGGCGTGCGCGGGGAGCTGCCCGAGCTCGAGCACCACACCCTGCTCTTCACGAAGGACTGGCGCGACAACTTCGACAAGATCTTCGGCGAGCACCCGACCGTCCCCGATCCCGCGTCGATCTACGTCTGCCGCCCGAGCGCGACCGACGCGAGCACGGCTCCGGAGGGGCACGAGAACCTGTTCGTGCTCGTGCCGATCCCCGCCGACACCTCGATCGGCCACGGCGGAGTCGACGGCGCGGGCGACGCGCGCGTCGAGGCCATCGCCGACCAGGCCATCGCGCAGATCGCGTCCTGGACCGGCGCGACCGACCTGGCCGAGCGGATCGTCGTCCGCCGCACCATCGGCCCGGCCGACTTCGAGAGCGACCTCGGCGCCTGGCGCGGCTCGATGCTCGGACCGGCCCACGTCCTCTCGCAGAGCGCCTTCTTCCGCGCCGGGAACGTCAGCCGGCACGTCGACGGCCTGCTCTTCGCCGGCAGCTCCACGATCCCCGGCATCGGCCTGCCGATGTGCATCATCAGCGCCGAGGTCATGCTCAAGCGCGTGCGCGGCGACGTGTCGACCGAGCCGCTGCCCGTGCGGGAGGCGCCGTCCGCTCCGGTCGCGCCCGTCGCCGTGGGGGAGTAGGCGTGGGGATCCTCTACCTGCTCGCGCTCCTCGTCTCGATCACCGGGATGATCGTGCTCGACCGCCGCTTCCGGCTGTTCTTCTGGGCGGACGCGCGACGCGCGGCGATCGTGCTGCCCGTGGGAGTCGCGTTCTTCCTGGTCTGGGACCTCGTGGGGATCGGCCTGGGCGTCTTCTTCCGCGGCGAGACCTCCTACATGACCGGCCTGCAGATCGCGCCGGAGCTCCCGGTCGAGGAGGTCCTCTTCCTCACCCTGCTCTGCTACCTGACGATGGACGTGCACGGCTTCCTCTCGCAGCGCGTCTCCCGGCGGGCGGAGGCGCGCGCGTGACCTACCTCCTCCTCAACGCCGTGTTCCTCGCGGTGGTGCTGGTGCTGCTGCTGCTCGCGCTGCGCCGACGCGTCCTGCGCCTGCCCGCCGTCCTCGGCACGCTCGCCGTGCTGCTGGTGATGACCGCCGTCTTCGACAACATCATGATCGGAGTGGGCCTGCTGGTCGCCTACGACGACGACCTGATCTCGGGGATCCGGATCGGCGTCGCTCCGATCGAGGACTTCGCCTACGCGATCGCCGCGGCCCTCGCCCTCCCGGCGCTCTGGGTGCTCCTGCCCTCGCGTCGTCGGAGCGAGCCGTGAACCGGCTGCGCGCGCTGTTCGTCTCGAGCCGCCCGCTGAGCTGGGTCAACACCGCCTACCCGTTCGCGGCGGCGTACCTGCTGACCACCCGCGAGATCGACCTCGCCTTCGTGCTCGGCACGATCTACTTCCTCATCCCCTACAACCTCGCGATGTACGGGATCAACGACGTCTTCGACTACGAGTCCGACCTGCGGAACCCCCGCAAGGGCGGCGTCGAGGGCGCCGTGCTCGACCGGAGCGAGCACCGCGCGACGCTGATCGCGGCGGTGGCCACGAACGTGCCGTTCCTGGTGGCGCTCGTGCTGCTCGGATCCCCGGTCTCGTGGCTGGTCCTCGCGATCAGCGTCTTCGCGGTGATCGCCTACAGTGCGCCGGGGCTCCGCTTCAAGGAGCGTCCGTTCGTCGACTCGCTGACCTCGGCGACCCACTTCGTCAGCCCGGCCGTCTACGGGATCGCCCTCGCGGGCACCGTGGTCACCGGACCTCTCGTGGCGCTGCTCGTGGCGTTCTTCCTCTGGGGGATCGCGAGCCACGCCTTCGGCGCGGTGCAGGACATCCTGGCCGACCGGGCGGGCGGCATCGGCTCGATCGCGACCGTGATCGGAGCGAAGGCGACCACGCGCTTCGCCATCGCAGCCTACGTCGCGAGCGGCCTGCTCCTGCTCCTGCTGCCCTGGCCGGGGACTCTCGCGGCGATCCTCGCGGTGCCGTACGCGGTGAGCATCTGGCCGTACCGGTCGCTCGAGGACGCCGAGGCGGAGCGGGCGAATGCGGGCTGGAAGCGCTTCCTCGCGCTGAACTTCCTGACCGGCTTCCTCGTCACGCTCCTGCTGATCGTGTTCTGGATCGCCACGGTCTGATCCGCGGCCGGCGGCGCGCGGGGAGGGGCGTCGCCAGCGACTCCGCGGTCCGGGCCTCGTCAGTCCCGGCGGGCGTGCGGAGCGAGCCGCGGCTCCGGCACGACGGGGGCGGTGGCCGGCGGGCGGCGCACCGGCAGGAGCAGCACCAGCCCGACGGCGAGGACGAGGACGAGCCCGAGGATGCCCCAGTACTGCACGTTCGCCTCGCCGCTGCCCGAGACGGCCGCGGCGATCGAGACGGCGGCTGCGAAGGCGGCGGGCGCGAGGAACGAGGCCGCCCGCCCGGTGGTCGCGTAGAGGCCGAAGATCTCGCCCTCCCGTCCCTCCGGAATGAGGCGGGCCAGGTAGCTGCGGCTCGCCGACTGCGCCGGGCCGACGAACAGGCACAGCAGCAGGCCGAAGATCCAGAACACCGTGCTCCCCCCGTCGTGCAGGACGAAGACGGCGGTGCCGCAGACGACCAGGCCGATGAGCGAGGCGACGATCACGGCCTTGGGGCCGATGCGGTCGTCGAGCGCGCCGACCGAGATGGTCGCCACTCCGGCCACGACGTTCGCCGCGATGGCGAACAGGATCACCTCGCCGGCGTCGAAGCCGAAGGTGCCCTGCGCCAGCACGCCGCCGAAGGTGAAGACCCCGGTGAGCCCGTCGCGGAACACCGCGCTGGCGATGAGGAAGGCCACGGTGCTGCGGCTCTCGCGCCAGAGGCCGGCGACCTGCGCGAAGAGCGCGCGGTAGGAGGCGATCACCCCGACGCGCTCCGCCCGGCTCGCGCGCGCCGGCGTCTCCGGCACCGCGACCAGCACAGGCAGGGCGAAGACGGCGAACCACACGCCGGCGACCAGGATCGAGACGCGCACGTCGAGGCCGTCGTCCCCCGTCACTCCGAAGAGCCCGACCTCGGGCGAGATGAAGCCGAAGTACACGATCAGCAGCAGGACGATGCCGCCCACGTAGCCCATGCCCCAGCCGAAGCCGGAGACGCGGCCGATGGTCGCCCGGGTCGAGACCTGGAGGAGCATCGCGTTGTAGTTGACGCTCGCGAACTCGAAGAAGACCGTGCCGACCGCGAGCAGTCCGAGTCCCAGCCAGAGGAGGGCCGGGTCGGGGCGCACGAGGAACATCAGCAGGATGCAGAGGACGACGACGGCGGAGTGGATCCCCAGCCAGAGCCGGCGGCGCCCGCCGAGGTCGGCCCGGCGGCCGGTGATCGGCGCGATCACGGCGACGACCACGCCGGCGGCGGCGAGGGACCAGCCGAGCGCGGCCGAGACTCCGCTCGAGGTGCCGAAGAGCCCGTCGGTGGTCAGGTAGACGGTGAAGACGAAGGTGGTCACCACCGCGTTGAAGGCCGATCCGCCCCAGTCCCACAGGCCCCAGGCGAGGACGGGCCAGCGGCCGGTGCGCGTCGTCATGGGCCCACCGTAGGGGGAGGAGGTGAACGGCCGGAAGCGGCGGGACCCGTGAGTCTGAGAGTTGAGCCGATGCGACTCAACTTCTCGCCTCCGGACTTGACGCGAGACGACGGATGCGTAAACTTGAGCGTGCGGGGCTCAACTCCCGCAGAGGATTCCGCACCACCCGTCAACTGACCGGCAGCCGCCCGCGCGACGCCGATCGCGAAGGAGAACAACGCATATGTCCCGTGCCGTAGGCATCGACCTGGGAACCACCAACTCTGTCGTGGCCGTCCTCGAGGGAGGCGAGCCCACCGTCATCGCCAACGCCGAGGGCTTCCGCACCACGCCGTCCGTCGTGGCGTTCACTAAGGACGGGGAGGTGCTCGTCGGCGAGACCGCGAAGCGCCAGGCCGTCACCAACGTCGACCGCACCATCGCGTCGGTCAAGCGCCACATGGGCACCGACTGGACCTTCGGCGTGGAGGACAAGAAGTACACCCCGCAGGAGATCTCGGCCCGCATCCTGGGCAAGCTCAAGCGCGACGCGGAGCAGTACCTGGGCGACAAGGTGACCGACGCGGTCATCACCGTCCCGGCCTACTTCAACGACGCCGAGCGCCAGGCGACCAAGGACGCCGGCGAGATCGCCGGACTCAACGTCCTGCGCATCATCAACGAGCCCACCGCGGCCGCGCTGGCCTACGGCCTCGACAAGGGCAAGGAGGACGAGCTCATCCTCGTCTTCGACCTCGGCGGCGGAACGTTCGACGTCTCCCTCCTCGAGGTGGGCAAGGACGACGACTTCTCGACCATCCAGGTCCGTGCGACCTCGGGCGACAACCGCCTCGGCGGCGACGACTGGGACCAGCGCGTCGTCGACCACCTGGTCAAGCGCTTCAAGGACTCGACCGGCGTCGACGTCTCGAAGGACAAGATCGCGCGTCAGCGCCTCAAGGAGGCCGCGGAGCAGGCGAAGAAGGAGCTCTCCTCGAGCACCTCGACCAGCATCCAGCTGCCCTACCTCTCGCTCACCGAGAACGGTCCGGCGAACCTCGACGAGACGCTCACCCGCGCCAAGTTCGAGGAGCTCACCAGCGACCTGATCGAGCGCACCCGCAAGCCCTTCACCGACGTCATCGCCGAGGCGGGCGTCAAGGTCGAGGACATCGCTCACGTGGTCCTCGTCGGCGGCTCGACCCGCATGCCGGCCGTCGCCGAGCTCGTCAAGAAGCTCACCGGGGGCAAGGAGCCCAACAAGGGCGTCAACCCGGACGAGGTCGTCGCCGTCGGCGCCGCGCTGCAGGCCGGCGTCCTCAAGGGCGAGCGCAAGGACGTCCTCCTGATCGACGTGACCCCGCTCTCGCTGGGCATCGAGACCAAGGGCGGGATCATGACGAAGCTCATCGAGCGCAACACCGCGATCCCGACCAAGAGGTCCGAGACCTTCACCACGGCCGACGACAACCAGCCGTCCGTCGCGATCCAGGTCTTCCAGGGCGAGCGCGAGTTCACCCGCGACAACAAGAACCTGGGCACGTTCGAGCTGACCGGCATCGCGCCGGCCCCGCGCGGCATCCCGCAGGTCGAGGTCACCTTCGACATCGACGCCAACGGCATCGTCCACGTGTCCGCGAAGGACAAGGGCACCGGCAAGGAGCAGTCGATGACGATCACGGGCGGCTCGTCGCTGCCCAAGGACGACATCGACCGCATGGTCCGCGAGGCCGAGGAGCACGCCGCCGAGGACAAGGCCCGCCGCGAGGCCGCCGAGATCCGCAACAACGCCGAGACCCTGGCGTACTCGATCGACAAGCTGATCAAGGACAACGAGGACAAGCTGCCCGAGGACGTCAAGTCCGAGGTGCAGGGAGACGTCGACGCGCTGAAGACCGCGCTCGCCGGCGACGACGACGCGGCCGTCAAGACCGCGTTCGACGCCCTCAACGCCTCGCAGACCAAGATCGGCCAGGCGATCTACTCCCAGGACCAGGCCGCGCAGAGCGCCCCCGCGGACGCTCCGGCCGACGGTGACAAGAAGGACGACGAGGACATCGTCGACGCCGAGGTCATCGACGAGGACGAGCCGAAGGACACGAAGTAGCCATGGCAGCCGAGAACGAGCCCCAGGACCTCCCCGAGGAGCAGCCGGCCACCGGCGGCGAGGCGGGAGCCGAGGCGGCGCAGGACGCCCAGGACCAGGAGGGCCTCATCGAGGCCGAGGGGCCCGACGTCGAGACCAGCCTCTCGGACGCCGACCTCTCGTTCCTCTCGGGACAGTCCAGCGCCGAGACGCTCGCAGCCGAGCACCTCGCCGACCTCCAGCGGGTGACCGCGGAGTACGCGAACTACCGCAAGCGCACCGAGGCGAACCGCCAGGTCGACAAGGAGCGGGCGATCGGCGACGCGGTGAAGGTCATCCTCCCCGTGCTCGACGACCTCGACCGCGCCGAGAAGCACGGCGACCTCGCCGAGGGCGGGCCCTTCACGGCCATCGCGCAGAAGCTGCGCGGCGGAGTGGAGAAGCTCGGCCTGGTGAAGACCGGCGCCGTGGGCGACCTGTTCGACCCGAACATCCACGAGGCGATCTTCCAGCAGCCCACCCCCGGCGCCGAGACCTCCACGGTCGCGGACGTCGTCGAGGCGGGCTACTACCTCGGAGGCTCGCTGCTGCGGGCCGCCAAGGTGGTCGTGGCAGTCCCCGCCGACTGACCCCTCCACCGGCACCACCACCGCGGAGGACCCCGCCCCGCTCGGCAGCACGCTGCCGGACCGGGGCGGGGTCCCTCGCCGCATTCGACACAGGAAGAGGCACATGGCCAGCCAGGATTGGTTCGACAAGGACTTCTACAAGGTCCTCGGCGTGTCCAAGGACGTCTCCGCCGCGGACCTGAAGAAGACCTACCGCAAGCTCGCCCGCCAGTTCCACCCCGACTCCAACCCGGGGGACGCGAAGGCCGAGGCGCGCTTCAAGGAGATCAGCGAGGCGTACACCGTGCTCTCGGACGCCGAGCAGCGCAAGGAGTACGACCAGATCCGCGCCATGGGCGGCGGAGCGCGCTTCACCGCGGGAGGCCAGCCCGGAGGGTTCGACGACGTCTTCGGCGGCATGTTCGGCCAGGGCGGGCGCACCTCCTACAGCACCCAGCAGGGCCCGCCGCCCGGCTTCGAGGACATCCTCGGCGGCATGTTCGGCGGCGGAGGCAGCCGCTTCGGCCAGCCCAGCGGCGGCTACCGCGGCTTCGGCGGCCCGCAGAAGGGCGCCGACGTCACCGCCAGCACCACCATCGACTTCCGCACCGCGACCCGGGGCGACACCGTCCAGTTGCAGACCGGCGACGGGCGCACCCTCTCGGTGCGCATCCCGGCCGGCGTGGCCGACGACCAGAAGATCCGCGTCCGCGGCAAGGGCCGCCCCAGCCCGGACGGCGGCGATCCCGGCGACCTGGTGCTCACCGTCTCGGTCCGCAAGCATCCGGTGTTCGAGCGCGACGGGCTGAACCTGCGCGTGACGGTGCCCGTGACCTTCGTCGAGGCCGTCTTCGGCGCGACGATCGAGGTGCCGACGCTCGGCGGCGAGCCCGTCAGGCTCCGGGTCGCCGCAGGCACCCCGAGCGGCCGCGTCCTGCGCGTCAAGGGCCGCGGCGTCACGACTCCCAAGGGCACGGGCGACCTGCTCGCCGTCCTGCAGGTCGCCGTCCCGAGCCACCTGTCCGCCGCCGCCCGTGAGGCCCTCGAGGCCTACGCCGCCGCCGAGCCGGACGAGGACCCGCGCGAGGACATCCTGGAGAAGGCCCGCTACTAGCACCGGATCGGCGCGACCGGTCGGAGGAGGAGACATGGACGAGAACACGCCCGTCTTCGCGATCGCCGTCGCCGCCGAGCTGGCGGGGATGCACCCGCAGACCCTGCGGCAGTACGACCGGCTCGGGCTCGTGAGCCCGACCCGCACCGCGGGCAAGTCGCGCCGCTACTCGATGCGCGACGTGGTGCAGCTGCGCGAGGTCGCCCGGCTCTCCTCCGAGGGCGTCTCGCTCGAGGGCATCGCGCGCATCCTGCAGCTCGAGAACCAGGTGCAGTCGCTCTCGCAGCGGGTGCGCGAGCTGGAGTCGGCCCTTGCCGACGAGCTCCTGAACCGGCCGGGCCGCCGCGTGTTCGCCGCCGGACTCGAGGGGGACGTGGTCACTCTGCGCCACGGCACGCGCGCGCAGCGCCGGACCGAGCTGGTCGTCTGGCGCCCCGCGCCACGATCAGAGGCCGACGACGACGCCACGCCCTGAACGAGGGGTAGCCTGACCGGGCGCCGCCCCGTCATCGCGGCGCCCGTCCCTCCGCTCGGGGCGGAGAGCAGGAGGACCGCCGTGGACCACGACAGAAGTACCCCGCGCGACGAGCGCGACGCCCGCAGGGAGCAGGCCGCCCAGGAGCAGGCCCCCCAGGAGCAGGCGTCGGACGCCTCGCGACAGGAGCAGGCCCCGGACGCCACGCGCGCGTCCCGCAGGACGCCCGTCGTCCCCGACAACGGGTTCTCCCGCGAGTCCTACGCGATCCACGCCGCCCGCAGCGACCTCCCCCTCTTCTCGGAGGCGCTGAACGTCGGCCGCGACGACTCCGGCTGGCTGTCGTCGCTCTCGAGCACCCTCGCCGGACCCACCGGGCCGGTCGGCTCCCCGGACTCGGCCGCCGAGACGGCGCAGGCCGCGCTCGACCGCCGCACCCGCCGTCGGAGAGACGAGTCCGACTCCTGAGCCGCGGCTCCGGCTAGTCGCGCAGGCGCGTGGCGGCCATCCGGGCGTCTACCAGGCGGCCGCCGCTGAGGCGGGCGAGGATCACGGAGCCGAACGGCAGCGCGCGCACGAGGGGCAGACCCTCGACCCGCTCCTCGTCCGTGTAGCCGAGGAGGACGTACATCCCGACCACGGCGATCGCGGCGATCGTCGCGACCCGCGCCGGGATCTGGTCCATCGTGCCGCCTCCGCCGTCGATCGGCTCGGCGAGCGTGACGCACATGAGGAAGATCGACGCGTAGACCGCCAGGTGCACGTGGGAGCGGCTCCACGGGCGCGCGAGCGCGGCGATCGGCAGGATCCAGAGGGCGTACCAGGGGTGGATGGCGGTCGACGCCGTCACGAACGCGAGCAGCGCACCGGACAGGCGGGCGAGCGGATCGATGGAGCGCCGCGACAGCATGAGGCGCGCAGCGATCAGGCCGGCGAGCCCGAGCGCGAGGATCTTGACCACGGCGATCGCCGCGGCGGGGTCGTGACCGGTGAACTCGACGGCGCGGGAGACCGAGACCGTGACGAACGACATCGGCGCGTACCAGTGCAGGATCGAGCCGGGCACGACCATCGCCGCGACCCAGCCGACCCCGACGCCCGCGAGCAGCCCGACGGCGACCACGAGGCCGAGCGCTCCGGCGCCCGTCCAGAGCCAGCCGCGGGTGCGCTCACGCCACGTCGCGTCGTGGCGCAGCCACAGGAGCGCGAGCACGGGGAGCGCGATCACGGCGATCGGCTTGATCGCGATCGCTCCGGCCATCAGCACGACGGCGGCGATGCGCCGGTCGGTCTGGGCGTAGTAGAGCGACGCGAGGATGAGCGCCAGCATCACGGAGTCGTTGTGGCCGGCGACGACGAAGAGCACGAGGGTCAGCGGGTTGGCGACGATCGTCCAGGCGGTGAGCGGGACCGAGAGGCCGCGCAGGCGCGCCAGGCGGAGCGCGTAGACGGCCATGACGGCCACGCCCGCGACCGACACGGCGCGGAGCATCGCGATCGAGAGCTCCGGTGCGCCGTAGCCCGCGAACTGCACGGCGGTGCGCTCGATCAGGAGGTAGAGGGGCCCGTAGGGCGTGGGCGTGTCGGCCCAGAGCGGGTCGACGCCGAGGTCGAACCAGCCCGGGAGCGTCGCGACGCCGTGGGTGTAGGGGTCGATGCCCTGGGTCATCAGGCGACCCTGCGCCACGTAGGAGAACATGTCGTGGCTGAACAGCGGCACCGTCACGAGGAGCGGAGCGGTCCAGGCGAGGGCCGCCACCACGATGGTGCGGACGGAGCCGGGGCCCGCCGCGAGCGCGACCGTGCGCAGGCGGAGCCACGCGATCAGCAGCAGCATCCCGCCGCCCACGACGAGGGCGCCGCTGGACTCGGTGAGCCAGCCCGTGGCGCGGATCGAGGCGACGAGAGGCCAGTCGCGGATGGGCGAGCCGGCGGGCAGGTAGCCCACGCCGAGCGAGCCGAGGAGGATCGCGATCGAGCCCAGCAGGCCCGTCGCCAGCGGTGCGGCCTCCATGAAGCGGAGCCGCGGTCGGCGCTGCCGTCCCGTTGCCCGGGCCGTGTCCGGCCGCTCGATCGTCCCCCGTGAAGCCATCGGAGCCACGCTAAAGGATGGGACTCCGAAGTGCATGGACGGCCGGTGAACGGTTGATCAGTCGGCGCTCAGGTTGTACAAGCACCCGCACGCGCACCGATCAGGGCAGGCGCGGCACCGGGGCCGGCTCCGCGAAGCGCAGCTGGTTGCCGAACGGATCGATCACGTCGAGCGCGAAGCCGAACGGCGTGCGGGTGATCCGCGGGTTGAGGTAGGGGTACGCCTTCGCGTCGAGCTCGGCGTGCAGCTCGCGGACACCGCGGAGGGCGACGTGCACCGCGGCGCCGGGACTGCCGTCGCGGTGGTGCTCGCTGAGGTGCAGGCGGAGCCCCGAGCGCGACACCTGCAGGTAGAGGGGGGCGTCGAGCGCGGCGCGGTGCTCCCAGTCCACCTCGAAGCCGAGGTAGTCGACGTAGAACTCGCCCGCCTTGGCGACCGAGAAGATCCGCAGGATCGGCACGGCCGCCTCCAGTCGCACCGGCTCGAGCCGGTCCGGCTCCTCCGCGCTCGACCGGTCCCGTGCACGCCGTCTCGTCTCCACGCCACGAGGCTAGCCGCCCCGCGGTCGGCCCGGCGCCGGAGGGTCAGTCGACGAGATCGAGACCGCGCAGCAGTCGGAGGGTCTCGACCCCGGCGGGCGGGCAGCGGCCCGCATCGGAGCCGTCGACCCAGTGCAGCGAGTCGATCTCGCCGCTCGGGCGCGCCTCCCGGTCGAGCTCGGCGGCGAAGACGCTCATGTGGACCTCCCGCCCCTCCGGCTCGCCGTGCGCCTGGGTCCGGACGGTGAACAGGGGCACGAGGCCGAGGGCGACGGCGCCGAGCTCCTCGCGGGTCTCGCGGGCCGCCGCCTCGATCCCGCTCTCGCCCTCGTCGACCTTGCCGCCGGGGAGGTAGAGGACGTCGCGGCCCCGCGCCGTGACCATCAGGACCTGCCGGTCGCGGAGGACGGCGACGGCGGACACGACGATCGGCGGGAGGGTGCTCATCCGCTCATCATGCCCGTCGCGGGCGGACCGTCGCGGCGCCCCCGCGGCTACCATGGGGGCACACCAGAAGGACGCGCGCAGCCGGCGCGCGCCGGGGCCCCGTGCGCCCGAACAGCTGAGGAGCAACCCGTGGCAGAACCCACCACCCTCGACAAAGTCATCACCCTCGCGCAGCACAGGGGATTCGTCTTCCCCTCGGGTGAGATCTACGGGGGCACCCGCTCCGCGTGGGACTACGGGCCGCTCGGCGTGGAGTTCAAGGAGAACATCAAGCGCCAGTGGTGGAAGACCTTCGTGCAGGGCCGGGGCGACGTCGTCGGCCTGGACTCCGCGGTCATCCTGCCCACGGCGATCTGGCACGCCTCGGGACACGTCGGCGTCTTCTCGGACCCGCTGACCGAGTCGCTGATCACCCACAAGCGCTACCGCGCCGACCACCTCTTCGAGAAGTACGAGGAGGTCAACGGCCACCCGCCCGTGAACGGCCTCGCCGACATCCCCGACCCGGAGCACCCCGACAAGGTCGGCCAGTGGACCGAGATCAAGCAGTTCTCGGGCCTGATGAAGACCTACCTCGGCGTCGTCGACGACGAGTCGGGTCTGCACTACCTGCGTCCCGAGACCGCCCAGGGCATCTTCACCAACTTCGCGAACGTGCTGCAGAGCGCCCGTCGCAAGCCGCCCTTCGGCATCGGCCAGATCGGCAAGGCGTTTCGCAACGAGATCACCCCCGGCAACTTCATCTTCCGCACCCGCGAGTTCGAGCAGATGGAGCTCGAGTTCTTCGTCGAGCCCGGCACGGACGAGGAGTGGCAGGAGACCTGGATGCAGCTCGCCTGGGACTGGTTCGTCGGGCTCGGGATGAATTCCGAGAACATCCGGCAGTACGAGCACCCGAAGGACAAGCTCTCCCACTACTCCAAGCGCACCGTCGACATCGAGTACCGCTTCAGCTTCGCCTCGGGCGAGTGGGGCGAGCTGATGGGAGTCGCGAACCGCACCGACTACGACCTCAAGACGCACATCGAGCACTCGGGCAAGGACCTCTCGTTCTTCGACCAGAACAAGAACGAGCGCTACGTGCCGTTCGTGATCGAGCCGTCGTTCGGTCTCACCCGCGCGCTCATGGCGTTCCTCGTCGACGCCTACGAGGAGCAGGAGCTGCCGCCGAACGCCAAGGGCAAGGTCGAGACGCGGACCGTGCTGCACCTCGACCCGCGCCTGGCGCCGGTGAAGGTGGCCGTGCTGCCGCTCTCGCGCAACGAGGCACTCTCGCCGCTCGCGCGCCGCGTCGCCGACCAGCTGCGCCAGCTCTGGAACGTCGACTTCGACGACTCCGGAGCGATCGGCCGCCGCTACCGCCGCCAGGACGAGATCGGCACCCCGTACTGCGTGACCGTCGACTTCGACTCGCTCGAGGACGACGCCGTGACCGTCCGCGACCGCGACACGATGAAGCAGGAGCGCATCCCGCTCGAGCAGCTCGAGTCGTACCTCTTCACCGGGCTCCGCGGGGCCTGACACTCCTCCCGGGACGCCGCCGACCGGACGGGTCGGCGGCGTCCCGCCCGGCGCGGACCAGCCGGCCCTGCGGTCAGCGCTCGCGGGCGAGCAGGGCGAAGACGAGGGTCGAGGTCCACTCGCCCTTGCAGAACTCGTCCTCCCGGTGGTGCGCCTCGAGGCGCATCCCGAGGCGCTCGCAGAGGCGGGCGGACGCGGTGTTCCGAGCGTCGAGCTGCGCGATCACGCGGTGCGCGCCGAGGGTGTCGAACGCGAGGTCGAGCAGCGCCCGGGCGGCCTCGGTCGCGTAGCCGCGCCCCTGCGCCTCCGGGTGCAGCACCCAGCCGATCTCGACCGCCTCCTGCTCGACGGATGTCGCGATGAGCGTGAGGTCGCCGATCATCCGCCCGGCGAGGACGCCCTCCCGGGGGACGATCGCCAGCACGGCCACGTCGCCGTCAGCGGCGAGCCGTGTCGAGGGGAGGCGGCGCTGCAGGTGCGCCCGCGACTCCTCGGGGGTGCGCACCGGCCAGCGGAGGAACCGGACGGCGTCGGCGTCGCCCTGGTAGCGCGCGTGGTCCTCGGCGTCCTCCGGTCCGAGGGGACGCAGGAGCAGGCGCTCGGTGAGCAGCGGCGCGGAGCGCAGCGGCTCCGCGTCGAAGGGGAGCCGGAGGCTCACGCGGTGGCGGCGTCCGCGTCGGGGCGGGCGGCGGCGGCGGGCTCGGCCGGGACCTCGATGCCGAAGAGCGCCTCGAGCCCGGTGAGGTAGGCCCCCTGGGCTCCGGCGCGCGCGTAGTCGCGGGCGCGGACGCTCGGAGTGTGCAGCAGGACGCCGGCGAGGTGGCGGAGCGCCTGCTCGGTGCGGCCGTCCTCGTCGCCGCGCGAGCGGGCCCGCTCGATCTCGGCGTCGAGCGCGTCGAACACGTGGGCGCGCAGGGCGACGACGGCCGGAGTGAGGCTCTTCTCGTCGGCGACGTCCGAGAACTTCCGGGCCGCCTTGTCGACGAGCGCGCGCGCCTGCTGCGACGCGTCGAGCACGTCGAGAGGTGCGTGCAGGCTGATCGTCTCGAGGTCGAGGAGCTCGACGCCGGCGACCGAGGTGACGTCGGAGGCGACGTTGCGCGGCAGGCCCAGGTCGATCACGAGCTGGCGCTCGCGGGAGAAGCCCTGGAGGCGCCCGGCGGCGAGCAGGGCGGCGTCGAGCACCGGCTCCTGGGTCGTGGTGCAGGTGATGACGATGTCGGCCGAGACCGCCTCGAGCGCGAGATCGGAGGCGGCGATGGGCCGGAGCGAGCGGCGGGCGGCGAAGCCCTCGGCGCGGCCGGAGGGGGAGTGCACGGCGATGTCGACCACTCCGCGGTCGCGCAGGGCCGCGACGGTCGCCCGCGCGTAGCTGCCGGTACCGACGAGGAGGACGCGGGCGGCCCGCCAGTCGGTGACGCGGCTCGCGGCCAGGTCGAGCGCGAGGCGCACAATCGAGCGGCCGGCGCTGCCGAGGCCGGTGCGGTTCTTGATGCCGCGCGAGGTCTGCGAGGCGCGCTGGAACAGCCGCTCGAGCTCGGAGGAGGTGGTGCCGAGGCGGCGCGCCTCCTCGAGGGACCGGCGGACCTGGCCCGCGATCTCGCCCTCGCCGACCACGACGGACTCGAGCCCGCTGGAGACGGCGAAGAGGTGCTCGGCCACCCGGTCGCCCGAGACGACGTCGACGCTCCCGCGCAGCTCGTCCTGCTCGACGCCGGTCGCGGCGCTGACAGCGGCGGTGGCGGCCTCGACGGCGACGGCCTGCGCGGCGGTCAGCGGCTCCTCGATGTCGAGGTAGGCCTCGAAGCGGTTGCAGGTCGCGACGACGACGGCTCCGGAGACGAAGTCGATCCCCTCGGAGAGGGCCGCGGTCACGGCGGAGGAGTCGACGGAGAGCTTCTCGAGGAGATCGAAGCTGGCGTTCTTGTGCGACGCCGTCAGACACAGAAGCACCACGTCAGTCTACGCGCGCTCTGCGGGGCGGGGTCCCCGGACTGGGGAGGAATGCACGGATGCGCCTGGAATAATGCCGCGGTGACCTCCCCCACCGAAGGCCTGCTCGATCCGCTGCATCCCCTCTCCGCCGGCCGCACGGCCGACTCGCTGCTCCTGCGCGCCTACCGCTCCGAGCGGGGCGAGAGGACGCCCGTCTGGTTCATGCGCCAGGCCGGCCGCAGCCTCCCGGAGTACCGGGCCCTGCGCACCGACACGAAGATGCTCGACGCCTGCCTCGACCCGGCGCTGGCGAGCGAGATCACCCTGCAGCCGGTGCGGCGCCACGGAGTGGACGCGGCCATCTTCTTCAGCGACATCGTGATCCCGCTGCGGCTCGCGGGCGTCGGCGTCGACATCGTCCCCGGGCGCGGTCCGGTGCTCGAGAAGCCGGTGCGCACGGCCGCCGACGTCGCCGAGCTCGCCTCGATCGACCCGTCCGTCCTCGACGAGACGCTCGAGCCCATCCGCGAGGGCGTGCGCCGCACCGTCGCGGGCCTCGGCGACACCCCGCTCATCGGCTTCGCCGGCGCTCCCTTCACCCTGGCCGCCTACCTGGTGGAGGGCGGCCCGTCCAAGGACCACCTGCGCGCGCGGACGATGATGCACGCCGACCCCGCCGCCTGGGCCCAGCTGATGGAGTGGACCGCCGAGGTCACCGGCCGCTTCCTCCGCGCGCAGGTGCTCGCCGGGGCCAGCGCCGCGCAGCTCTTCGACTCCTGGGCCGGGGCGCTCTCGCTCTCGGACTACACGACCCACGTCGCTCCCGCCTCCGCGCGCGCCCTCGTCCACGTGCGCGACCTGGCGTTCGACCACGGGGAGACGCGCCGCAACGTCCCGATCGTGCACTTCGGCGTCGGCACCGGCGAGCTGCTCGGAGCGATGCACGGCATCGGCGCCGACGTGGTCGGCGTCGACTACCGGATCCCGCTCGACGAGGCCAACCACCGCCTCGGCGGCTTCGTGCCGGTGCAGGGCAACGTCGACCCGGCGCTGCTGACCGCGCCGTGGGAGGTCCTCGAGTCCCACGTCGACGACGTGCTCCGCCGGGGCCTGAGCGCCCCCGCGCACGTGCTCAACCTCGGCCACGGCGTGCCGCCCGAGACCGACCCCGACGTGCTCACGCGCCTCGTCGCGTTCGTGCACGCCTGGCGGCCGTGAGCGAGGAGCGCCCCCGCGACGCGGCGTCGTACGACGTCGCCGTCGTCGGCGGCGGAGTGGCGGGGCTCGCCGCCGCCGCGGAGTGCCTGCGCATCGGCCTGCGCGTCGTGGTGCTCGAGGCGGGGGAGCGGGTCGGGGGCTCGGTCTCCCCGCTCGCGCTGGCCGGCGCTTTGCTCGACGCGGGCGCCGAAAGCTTCGCCACCCGGGGCGGCCACGTCGAGCGGGCGCTCGCCGCGCTGACCCTCGACGGCGTCCCGCTCGCCGAGTCGATCGTCGAGCCGCGGACGCACGGCTCGTGGCTGCACCTCTCGGGCGGCCGCTCCGTGCCGTCGCCCCGGGCCGGCATCCTCGGCATCCCCGGCACGCCGCTCGCCCCCGACGTCGTGCGGGCAATCGGCCGCCGCGGCGCCTGGCGCGCCTGGCTCGACACCCTGATGCCGGTGCTGCGCATCGGCCGCGCCCACTCCCTCGCCGAGCTGGTGCGCACCCGGATGGGCGAGCGCGTGCTCGAGGACCTGGTCGCGCCGGTCGTCTCCGGCGTCTACTCGAGCCGGCCGGACGACATCGACGTCGACCTCGCCGCACCCGGACTGAACGGCGCGCTCACCCGCGCGGGCTCCCTCGCCCGGGCAGTGGCCGCCCTCCGCGCGAACCTCCCGGCCGGAGTCGCGGTCCGCGGGCTCGAGGGCGGGATGCACCGCCTGGTCGCCGCGCTGGTCCAGCGGATCGACTACCTCTCCGGCGAGATCCGCACCGGAGCCTCCGTGCAGCGGCTCGAGGGCTCCGACGGGGACTTCGTCCTGACCCTCGCCGACGGCGCTCTGAGCGCCCGAGCGGTGATCGTCTCGACCCCGGAGCGCGACGCCCGGGCGCTGCTGGCCGGCCTCGCCCCCGCCGTCGCGGAGCGCGCCGACGAGGCGCCCCACGACTCCGTCGAGCTGGTGACCCTCGTCCTCGACGACGCCCGCCTGGACGCAGCCCCCCGCGGCTCCGGTGTGCTCGTGGCGCCCACCGCCACCGACGTCACGGCCAAGGCGATCACGCACGCGACCGCGAAGTGGGACTGGCTGGCCGCCTCCCTCCCTCCCGGGCGCCACGTGCTGCGCCTCTCCTACGGGCGCCCGGGCGAGCGCCCGCCGCTCGAGGGGCGCACCGATGCCGAGGCGGCGGCGATCGCCCTGCTCGACGCCTCGACGCTGCTCGGACTCGCCCTCGATCCGGCGTCGCTCGTCGACTCCGCCCGGGTGAGCTGGGCCAACGTCCGGCCCGCCGCGGCGCTGGGCCGCCGTGCGCACCTGGAGGCGTTCCGCGAGGCGCTCCTCCCGATCGAGGGAGTCGCCGTGACCGGCACCTGGATCGCGGGCACGGGCCTCGCCTCGGTGCTCCCGCACGCCGCCGAGACGGCCGCCCTTATCCGGCGCCGACTGGTGCGTCAAGGAGTCGGGCTGCCGAGCGACGCCCGCGACGCCGACGGCTACTCTTAGGCCCAGGCATCCGCGCGAGCGCGCGGCGTGCCCCGGCACGAGTGGTCACCGACCGCGTGGACGATCGCGAGAGCGACCCAGGACGAGGAGTAGGCGTGAAGGGCAAGATTCTTTTCGTGGCAGGAGCCGCAGCCGGGTACGTGCTGGGAGCACGCGCCGGCCGCAAGCGGTACGAGCAGATCGCCTCGGCGGCAGGCCGCTTCTGGCGGACCCAGCCGGTGCAGGACGTCGCGGGCGCCGTCGGCGGTGCTGCGAAGACCCAGCTGAGCAGCGTCTCGGACAAGGCGTACGAGGTCGTGCGCTCGGTGGTCGTCAAGGCCGTGTCCGGCGGCAGGAAGGCCCAGGGAGCGAGCGACGCGGAGGCGTCGGCCGCCGCCCGCAAGGCGGCCTCGAAGGTCGATGAGGCCGCGGCGTCGGCCGGCTCCGGCGGGTCGACGACGTCCACCTCCACCAGCAGGGCCTAGTGCTCATCCCCCCGGCCGTGCCAGGCGCGCGCCGGCCGGCACGTCCCACCCTCGAGGAGCTCCCGTGGTGAACGAACGCAATCCCAAGAACGCCCGATCACTGGGAGAGCTGGTCAGCGACCTGCCCGGCCTCGTGATCGAGCTCGTCAAGGCCGAGGTCGCCTCGCTGAAGAACGAGCTGGCGGGCAAGGCGAAGAGCGCGGGTCTGGCCGTCGGCCTGTTCGCGGTTGCGGCCTTCCTCCTCCTGACCGCGTGGGCGACGCTGGTCGCCTTCGCGATCATCGGCATCGCCTCCTGGCTTCCGGCCTGGCTGTCGGCGCTGATCGTGACGGTCTTCTTCCTCCTGGTGGCCGTGATCCTCGCCCTCGTCGGCGTGCGCACCATCAAGAAGGCCGTGCCGCCGGTGCCGCAGGACTCGATCGACAGCATCAAGAAGGACGTCCAGGCGTTCAAGGGAGTGGGCAGCTATGACAACTGAGCGATCCGTCAGCAGCACCACGCCCCGCTTCGTCGACCCGGCGGAGCTGAAGCCCGGCCAGCTGAAGGCCGACATCGAGCGCGCTCGCTCCGAGCTGGCCGCGACCCTCGACGCGATCGAGTACAAGGTCAACGTGCCGCGCAAGGTGCGCACGGCCCAGCGGACGATCGAGCGCAAGCTCCAGGTGGTGCGCCGCCAGAACCCCTCCGCGCTGATCGCCGGAGCGGTCGGCGCCGCCGCCGCCGTGGGCCTCGTCGTCTGGGGCGTCGCGAAGCAGATCATCGAGGACTGAGCGCCGGAGGGCCCGGGGTGCTAGCGTCCCGGGCCCTCCGGCGCCAGAGCCCCCGCCGCTTTTGTGCATCGGCACGAGCGGAGGGATGATGGATCAATGACCGATCAGACCGCCGGCACGGCGGGTCCCGTTCAGTCCGCCCCCGACACGAGCGCCGCCGCTCCGGCGCCGCAGCCCCCCGCCGATCAGGATCACTCCGATCAGGCCCTGGGATACACGCTCTGGGCGGTTCTCCGCAGGGATCCCGCACGTCCGTTCACCCTCTCCAGCGACGCCGTGGATCCGGCGGTGAAGCAGTACGAGCACCTCGTCGCCCAGCTCGAGGGCGAGGGCGTGACCGTCCGCGGCACCTACGACGTCTCGGCCCTGCGCGCCGACGCCGACATCATGCTGTGGCTCACGGGCCCGGCGCCCGAGGAGCTGCAGCGGGCCTACCGCGAGCTGCGGCGCACGGAGCTGCTGGTCGGCCTCCTGCCGACGTGGAACGCGATGGGCGTGCACCGCGACGCCGAGTTCAGCTCGAACCACCTCCCCGCCTACATGCGCGGGAAGGCGCCGGCCCGCTGGCTCACGGTCTACCCCTTCGTCCGCTCCTACGAGTGGTACATCCTCCCCGAGGAGGAGCGCCGCGCGATGCTCGCCCAGCACGGGCGCCAGGGCTCGCGGTTCCGCTCCGTCCTGACCAACACGGTCGCCTCGTTCTCGCTCGGCGACTACGAGTGGATCCTCGCCCTCGAGGACGAGGAGCTCGTCAACCTCGTCGACCTCATGCGCGACCTGCGCGCCACGGAGGCCCGCCGCCACGTGCGCGAGGAAGTCCCCTTCTACACAGGACGGCGCATCGACGCCGACCAGATCGCCGAGGTGCTCCGATGAGCGACACGACCAGCGAGCCGATCCTCGTCCGCGGGGCCACCCCTGCGGCGGCGTCCGGCCCCGAGCACGTCGAGGTCCCCGTGGCCTACGACGCGATCCTCCTCGCCGGCTTCGGCGGGCCGGAGGGTCAGGACGACGTCATCCCGTTCCTCCGCAACGTCACCCGCGGCCGCGGCATCCCGGAGGAGCGCCTCGAGGAGGTCGCCCACCACTACCGCCACTTCGGCGGCGTCAGCCCGATCAACGCGCAGAACCGTGCGCTGAAGAAGGCGCTCGAGGCCGAGCTCGCGAACCGCGGCATCGACCTCCCCGTGCTCTGGGGCAACCGCAACTGGGCGCCCTACATGAGCGAGGCCGTCGCCGAGGCGAAGGAGCGCGGGTTCACCAACCTGCTCGCCATCGCCACCAGCGCGTACTCCTCCTTCTCGTCCTGCAGGCAGTACCGCGAGGACTACGCGGCGGCGCTCGACGCGACCGGCCTCGAGGGCGAGCTGCGGATCGACAAGGTGCGCCAGTTCTTCGACCACCCCGGCTTCGTCATGCCGTTCGTCAAGGCCGTCCACGACGGGCTCGACGAGCTGCGCGAGCGGATGCCCGACCTCGATGTCACGTCCGAGGTGGAGGTGCTGTTCTCGACGCACTCGATCCCCATGGCCGACGCCGAGCGCAGCGGACCCCACGAACGCCACGACGACGGCACCGTCGTCGACGTGCACGAGTTCGGACCGGGCGGTGCCTACGAGGCGCAGCACCTCGCCGTCGCCGAGGTCGTCATGGCCGCCGCCACGGACGAGGACGTGCCCTGGCAGCTGGTCTACCAGTCGCGCTCCGGCCCGCCCACCCAGCCCTGGCTCGAGCCGGACATCAACGACGCCATCGCGGAGCTGCCGGCCCGCGGCCGCCGCGCGCTGCTGATCGTCCCGCTCGGCTTCGTGTCCGACCACATGGAGGTCATGTGGGACCTCGACAACGAGGCCCTCGAGACCTCGGAGGAGCACGGACTCGTCGCGCTCCGCGTCGCGACCCCCGGCACGGACCCGGTCTACGTCTCCGGCCTGATCGACCTGGTCCTCGAGCGCGTCAACGGCGTGCCGACCGAGGACCGGCCCTCGATGACGGCCCTCGGCCCCTGGTACGACGTCTGCCGCCCCGGCTGCTGCGAGAACGTGCGAGCGGGGTTCAAGCCCGCCCTGGCGGGAGTCGCACCGTGATGAGGAGTCGTCTGTCGTGAGCATCAGAGTCGGCACCCGCGCGAGCGCGCTCGCGGTGGCGCAGACCCGGATGACGGCCGATCTGATGTCGGCCGCCGCGGGGGTCCCCGTGGAGCTGGTGCGCATCGAGTCGGACGGCGACCGCATGCGCGGCTCGCTCGCCTCCCTCGGCGGCACCGGCGTGTTCGTCAGCGCTCTGCGCGACGCGCTGCTCGCCGGGCGCTGCGATGCGATCGTGCACTCGTTGAAGGACCTGCCCACCGCTCCGGTGGAGGGCCTGCTGCTCGGAGCGGTCCCCGAGCGGGAGGACCCGCGCGACGCGCTCTGCGCCCGCGACGGGCTCACCCTGGCGACCCTGCCGGTCGGAGCCCGCGTGGGCACGGGCTCGCCCCGCCGGCGCGCGGCGCTGCTGGCCGCCCGTCCGGACCTCGAGATCGTGGACATCCGCGGCAACATCGACACCCGGCTCCGGAGGGTGCTGCCCGGCAGCGACTCGCCGCTGGATGCGATCGTGCTCGCCCTGTCCGGCCTGCGCCGCCTCGGCCGGGTCGACGCGATCACCGAGGTGCTCGGCTTCGACGTCTCCCCGCACGCCCCCGGTCAGGGAGCGCTGGCCATCGAGGTGCGCGACGAGGAGCCGTCGGAGGAGCTGCGTGCCGCTCTCGCGGCGGTCGAGCACGTGCCGACCCGCGCGGCGATCACGGCCGAGCGGTCGCTCCTCGCCTCCCTCGAGGCCGGGTGCGCCGCTCCGATCGGAGCCTCCGCGGTCGTCGAGGAGGACCGCGTGGTCCTGCACGGCGTGGTCTTCGCCGTCGACGGCACGGCGTCCCTCGCACGGGAGGTCGCGGAGCCGGTCGATAACGGTTCGGTCGGCGGTGGTCGACACCGGGCGGATCCGCAGTATGGTGGTCGCGAACTGCCCGTCGTCGAAGCCGCGTTCCGTTGCGGCTCTCTGCTCGCTGACGCGCTTCTCGGTGCGGGTGCCGCCGAACTCGCACCCCTGGGAGCCCCTTCGTGATCGTCCCCGCCGCCTACTCCCAGTGGGAGAAGCCGTTGCAGGGGTGGCGCATCCTCGTCCCCCGCGGAGGCCCGTGGGGGGACGGTGTCGCCGCCGCTCTCCGTGCCAAGGGAGCCTCGCCCGTCGTCGCTCCGATGATCAACTTCGCGCCGACCGACGACTTCCCCGCGCTCGAGCAGGCCCTCGCCGACCTCGAGGCCGGCGCCTTCGACTGGATGACCGTCACGAGCGCCACCACGGTCGACGTCCTCTCTCTCCTGCGCACCACCGTGCCCGCGAGCACCAAGGTGGCGGCGGTCGGCGAGACCACGGCGGCCGCGCTCGTCGCCGCCGGCTACTCCGTCGACCTCGTCCCCTCCGAGGACAACTCCGCCCGCGGCCTCCTGGCCGAGTGGGAGGAGGCCACCGGCGGCCGGCACCCCCTGCGCGTGCTGACGCTGCGGTCCGAGATCGCCAAGCCGCTGCTCACCGAGGGCCTCACCCGCATCGGGCACGACGTGCGCTCCGTGGTCGCCTACCGTACGGTCGGCGTCCCGGTGGAGGAGCGCGTCGTGGCGGATGTCGCCGGCGGAGCCGTGCACGCGATCCTCGTCACCTCGGGCAGCGTGGCGGAGCAGGTCCAGAAGCAGCTCGGCCCGGTGCCCGAGTCGATCCTCGTCGCCGCGATCGGCCCGCAGACCGCGAAGGACGCCCGCGCCTTCGGCCTGCGCGTCGACGTCGTCGCCGACGAGCGCTCGGCCTCCTCCCTCATCGACGCGGTCGCCGCCGTCGCCACGGAGCGCGCTCCCCGCTGAGCCGCCTCCCCGGCGCGACGTCGGCCGGGAGGGGCGGGCCTCGCCCCGCAGGCCAGGGATCCGCCTCTCGGCTGATGTCGTGCGTCCGGAGCACCTCCACGGGGTGAGGCGTCCGCGCTCCCGGGAGGTGCTCGGCGGGGCGGGATTACGCTGGAGGACATGACTGCCATCCGCCCGCGCCGCCTCCGCACGACCCCCGCACTCCGCCGTCTCGTCCAGGAGACGCGCATCCACCCGGCGCAGCTGATCCTGCCCCTCTTCGTGGCCGAGGGGACCACCGAGGCCCGGCCGATCGGGTCGATGCCGGGGGTGATGCACCACTCGCTGGACAGCGTCCGCGGAGCGGTGACGGAGGCGGCCGAGGCGGGGATCGGCGGCGTGATGCTGTTCGGCGTGCCCACCACGCGCGACGCGGTCGGCTCCGGTGCGACCGACCCCGACGGCGTGCTCAACGCCGCGACGCGGGTCGTCGTGGAGGAGGTCGACGACGCGCTGGTCGTGCAGACCGACCTGTGCCTGGACGAGTTCACCGACCACGGCCACTGCGGCGTGCTCGACGACCGCGGGCGCGTCGACAACGACGCCACGCTCCTCCGCTACGAGGAGATGGCGCTCGCCCAGGCCGAGGCCGGCTCCCACCTGCTCGGGCTCTCGGGGATGATGGACGGCCAGGTCGGAGCGATCCGCGCCGCTCTCGACGGCGCCGGGCACCTCGACACCGCGATCCTCGCGTACTCGGCGAAGTACGCCTCCAGCTTCTACGGTCCGTTCCGCGAGGCCGTGCAATCCACGCTCGAGGGCGATCGCCGCACCTACCAGCAGGACCCGGCGAACCGCCGCGAGGGCCTGCGCGAGGCGACCCTCGACCTCGCCGAGGGTGCCGACGTGGTGATGGTGAAGCCCGCCATGAGCTATCTCGACGTGCTCTCGGACGTCGCCTCCGTCTCGGACGTGCCGGTCTGGGCGTACCAGGTGTCGGGGGAGTACGCGATGATCGAGGCCGCCGCCGCGAACGGCTGGATCTCGCGCGAGCCGGCGATCCTCGAGTCGGTCACGGGGATCCTCCGCGCGGGGGCCGACGCGGTTCTCACCTACTGGGCCGTCGAGATCGCTCGCGACCTGCTGAGATAACCGCCTCCTCCTCCCGGGAGCGAGCCTCGGCATCTCGTCCGAAAGCGCCTCTCCGGCGCGAGGGCGCCGGGCGGCGCGCGTACCCTGGAGGGGTGACCACCTCGGCGAACGACACCCTGTACGAGCGTGCCCGGCACGCGATCCCCGGAGGCGTCAACTCGCCCGTCAGAGCGTTCCGCTCGGTCGGCGGGACCCCGCGCTTCATGGTCTCGGCCGCCGGCCCGTACATCACGGACGCGGACGGGCGCGAGTACGTCGACCTCGTCTGCTCCTGGGGCCCTGCCGTCCTCGGGCACGCGCACCCCGAGGTCGTCGCGGCCGTGCAGGAGGCGGCCGCCCGCGGTCTCTCGTTCGGCGCGTCCACTCCCGCCGAGACGGATCTCGCCGAGCTGGTCGAGGCGCGGATCACGGCCGGGGGAGTCTCGCCGATCGAGAAGCTCCGCCTGGTCTCCACCGGCACCGAGGCGACGATGACGGCGATCCGCCTCGCCCGCGGCGTCACCGGCCGCGACCTGCTGATCAAGTTCTCCGGCCACTACCACGGCCACTCCGACGGGCTGCTCGCCGATGCCGGCTCCGGTCTCGCGACCCTCTCGCTGCCCGCCTCCGCCGGCGTCACGGCCGCGACCGCGGCCCAGACGATCGTGCTGCCGTACAACGACCTCGAGGCGGTGCGCGCGGTCCTGGCCGAGCGTGGCGCCGACATCGCGGCGGTCATCACCGAGGCCGCGGCCGCCAACATGGGCGTGGTCGCTCCGGACCCGGGCTTCAACGCGGCCCTCGCCGAGCTCGTGCACGCGAACGGATCGCTGCTGATCATGGACGAGGTGCTGACCGGCTTCCGCGTGAGCGCCGGCGGCTGGTGGGGGCTCGAGAACCGCGGCGCCGAGGCTCCGTACCGGGCCGACCTCTACACCTTCGGCAAGGTCATCGGCGGAGGGATGCCGGTCGCGGCTCTCGGCGGCCGTGCGGACGTCATGGACCACCTGGCGCCGCTCGGGCCGGTGTACCAGGCGGGCACCCTCTCCGGGAACCCGGTCGCGGTGGCCGCGGGCATCCGGACGCTGCAGCTGGCCGACGACGCGGTCTACGCCTCGCTGGACGCCACGGCGCTGACGCTCCAGCGCGAGGTGTCGGCGGCGCTGACGGCCGAGGGCGTCGCGCACACGGTGCAGACGGCCGGGAGCCTCTTCAGCTTCATGTTCACGGACCTGGGCCGGCCGGTGCGGGACTACGCCGAGGTCCAGGCGCAGGAGTCGTTCCGCTACCCGGCGTTCTTCCACGCGATGCTCGACGCGGGCGTCTCGCTGCCGCCGTCGGTGTACGAGGCCTGGTTCGTCTCGGCCGCGCACGACGACGCGGCGATCGGGCGCATCGTGGACGCGCTGCCGGCGGCGGCGAAGGCCGCGGCGGCCGCTCGGGCGTAGGCTCCGGGGCCACCCGCGGATCAGGCGGGGGGCCCGCCGCACCGGATCTCCGGGCGGCGGACGTTCCGCGCGCCCGGCCGCCGGCGTGCGGCGACCGGACAGGGGCCCTCAGCCCCGGCGCGAGACCGACTTCGGCAGCACGAACACCAGCGCGAAGGCGGCGACCGCCATCAGGGTGCTGAGGAGCATCGCGGGAGCCGCGGCGTCGAGGAAGCCCGAGGCGACCGTGTCCGGACCCGTGATGACGAGGCTCCCGAACAGCACGCTGCCGATGACCGCGATGCCCACGGCCGAGCCGATCCGCTGGATCGCCGAGATCACGCCGCTCGCCGCGCCCGCGTCCTGCGGGTCGACGGTCGAGACGATGAACTGCACGTTCGGGGCGATGAAGAAGCCGTTGCCGAGGCCCGCGATCAGCAGCGGCGGCAGGAGCTGCCAGTTGCTGATCGAGTCCGGGGTCGCGGTCAGCAGCACCAGCCAGACCCAGCCGAGCCCGACGGCGAGGAGTCCGCTGCCCATCACCAGGACGTTGCGGCCCAGGCGCGCGGTCATCCGGTTGCTCTGCGAGGAACTGATGATGCTGCCGATCGCGAAGGGGATCGAGACCAGGCCCGACTCGAGCGCGGTGTGGCCGAGGCCCGACTGCCAGAGCAGCGAGATGGTGAAGAAGATGCTCGTGAAGGCGGCGAAGTAGACCAGCGCGAGGATCACGCCTCCGGTGAAGGCCGGGTGGCGGAACAGCGACGGCGGCACCAGGGGAGCGCGGCCGCGGCGGACGTGGAGGACCTCCCATGCGCCGAACGCGGCGAGGAGCAGGACTCCGCCGGCGATCGAGAGGAAGGTCCACAGCGGCCAGCCCTCGTCCTCGCCCTGGATGAGCGGGACGAGCAGGGCGACCAGGCCGCCGGAGACGAGCACGAGGCCGAGCCAGTCGACGCCTCCGCTCGGGGCGCGGTCGCCGGCCTCGAGGTCGCGACGGGCGGGGAGGAGGACCGCGGCGGCGATCAGGGTCGCGACGCCGATGGGCAGGTTCACCCAGAAGACCAGGCGCCAGCCGTTCTCGTCGCCGAAGGCCTGGATGATCAGGCCGCCGATGATCGGGCCGAGCGCCGACGAGACGCCGAGGACCGCGCCCATCACCGCGAAGGCCTTGCCGCGCGAGGGACCGCGGAAGAGGAGCTGGATGTAGGCGTTGACCGCCGGGACGAAGACGCCGCCCGCCAGGCCCTGCACGATGCGGGCGATGACGAGCTGGGTGTCGTCCGCGGCCAGTCCGCACGCGAAGCTGGCGACGGTGAAGAGGGCGATGCCGCTGACGAAGACCCACTTGTGCCCGAAGCGGTCGCCGAGGCGGCCGGCGGGGATGAGGGCGAGGCCGAACGCGAGGGCGTAGCCGGAGATGATCCAGGAGAGCGTCGACTCGGAGGCGTCGAGCGTGGTGCGGATGGTGGGCAGCGCCACGTTCACGATGGTCGTGTCGAGCAGGGCGATGAACATGCCCGCGAGCAGGACGATCAGCGAGCGCCAGGCGCGCTTGTCGGGGGCGGGAGGGGCGCCGGTCGATCGGGCGGTCGACGTCTCGGTCATCGCAGGAGTGCCTTTCGAGCAGGGGGGGAGGGGTGGTCCGTCAGACCTGTTCGAGGGACGCGACCGGATGTGAATGCTCGCAGGAGAAACCGGGTTTCCGCACGCCGGGATCTGTGGGGGCCTTCAGGCGGAGGGCGCGCCGCAGGCTCGCCTCGCGGGGCGTCAGCGGATGCGCGACTCCGCCAGACGGGCGCAGTCGATGCAGAGCTCGGCCGTGGGCCGGGCGGCGAGGCGGGCGGCCCCGATCGGGCGGCCGCACGAGGCGCAGTCCCCGTAGCCGCCGGTGCCGAGGCGGGCGCGAGCGGCGTCGAGCTCGCGCGCCGTGCGGGCGAGAGCGTCGCGGACTCCGGCCATCCGCGACCACTCGGCCGAGAGCGGCGTGCCCTCCGGGTCGTGCTCGTCATCGGCGGTGCCGTCGGCACGGTCGCGCAGGAGCTCGGCCAGCGAGGCCTCGAGCCGGGCCGCCTCGTCGCGCGTCTCGGCCTGCCGCTCGGCCAGCAGCGCGTCGAGGAGGCGCGCCTCGTCCGGATCCATCGGCATCCGACCATGCTGCCACCCACGCGAGCGGCGGGGCATCGTTGTGCGATCCGGCGCTGACCCGGCGGCGGGCGGCGGGGCAGACTAGAGGCATGCCCGTCGTGACCGTGCTCCCCGACCGCCTCGAACTCCGCCTCACCGCGGCCGAGCGACTGCTCGCGTTCCACCGCAGCGACGTCGTCGTCGACCGGTCGAGCATCCGCTCGGCGACGGTCACCGAGGACCCCTGGATCTGGGTCCGGGGCATCCGCGCGCCGGGCACCGCGGTGCCGCTCACGCTCGCAGCCGGCACGTGGAAGTTCCACGGCGGCAAGGACTTCCTGCTGATCAAGCGCACCGCCTCGGCCGTCGTGATCGACCTGGTCGACGAGGACTACTCCCGCCTGATCGTGAGCACCAAGCACGCTCCCGAGCTGATCGCGGCCCTCCAGCTGGGGACGACGACCGCGGCGATCCCCGTGATCGAGACCGACGACCTCGTGATCGTCCCCGAGGTCGCCGAGCAGGCGGAGCGGGCCCAGGCGGCCGCCGCGGAGAAGCGCGCGAAGACGAAGGCGAAGGCGGCGGAGGCCGCGGCCGTGGCCGCGGAGGCGGCGGGTCCGGCGACGGTGGTCGAGGGCCGGGAGGCGGCGAGCGGCGGGAGCGCGGCGGCCGCGGCTCCGGAGGCGGACGGCGCCGCGGAGGACGTCGCGGCTCCGACGGAGTCAGCAACGGGGGCCGCTCCGAAGAGCCCGAAGGCCACTCCGAAGGCCGCTCGGAAGACGAGTGCTCGGACCGCCGCGAGCACGCCGGCCGGGTCCGGGGGTTCCGCGCCCGTGGACGTCATCGGCTCCGAGCCGATCGAGTCCGCAGCCCCGGTGAAGCCCGCGGAGCCGAAGCCCGCCGAGCCGAAGCCCGCGGGATCGAAGCCCGCCGAGCCGAAGCCCGCGGGATCGAAGCCCGCCGAGCCGAAGCCCGCCGGATCCGAGTCCGCCGAGCCCGCCCCCGCGAAGCCGGGGCCGGCCGCGAAGCCCGCGCCGAAGCCCCGCACGCCGGCGAAACCCCGCGCCGCGCGCCCCGACTCCTCCGTCGGTCACGCGTCGGCCGAGCCGAGCGGCGCCACCGAGGCCGCGGAGTAGCGCACCGCCGCACGAGCAGCAGCCACGCAGCGCCGGCCGAGGCGCCCCCTCCTCCACGCTCGAGGCGGGCGGACGCCCTCCGCCGACGCCGTGCCCTCAGGCGCGGACGTCCACCAGCGTCCGACCGTGCGAGCGGCCGGCGAGCACGTCCTCGGCCGCGTCGACCGCCCCGCCGAGCGGCACCGTCGTCGTCAGCTCGTCGAGCAGCTCCAGGTCGAGGTCGTGGGCGAGGCGGCGCCAGGCCTCCTCGCGGAGCTTGCGCGGCGCCTCCACCGAGTTGATGCCGGCCAGCGTCACTCCGCGCAGGATGAACGGCATCACGCTCACAGGCAGGTCCGGGCCCTGCGCGAGACCGCACGCCGCCACGGTGCCGCCCCACCGCGTCTGCGCGAGGGCGTTCGCGAGCGTGTGCGAGCCGGCGGAGTCCACCGCTCCCGCCCAGCGCTCGGACTGCAGCGGCTTCCCGCCCTCCTGCAGCTCGGCGCGGTCGATGACGTCGGAGGCGCCCAAGCGCTGGAGCAGAGCGCCGTGCTCGCCGAGCCGGCCGGTCGAGGCGACGACCTCGTGGCCCAAGCGCGCCAGGAGCGCGACGGCGAGCGACCCCACGCCTCCCGAGGCCCCCGTCACCAGGACGGGACCGCTGCCCGGCCGCACGCCGTGCCGCTCGAGCGCCAGCACGGCCAGCATCGCCGTGAAGCCCGCGGTGCCGATCGCTCCGGCCCGTGCCGCCGAGATGGCGCCGGGCAGCCGGAGCAGCGACGCGGAGTCGACACGCGCCCGCTCGGCGAGCCCGCCGTCGTGGCGCTCGCCGAGGCCGGCGCCGTTGAGCACCACCCGGTCGCCGGAGTCGAAGCGCTCGCCCGCCTCGCCGTCCGCGTACTCCACGGTGCCGACCAGGTCGATGCCGGCGACGAGCGGGGTGCGGCGCACGATCCCGGGCCGCCCCGCCAGCGCCAGGGCGTCCTTGTAGTTGACGCTCGAGTACTCGACGGCGATCGACACGTCGCCGTGCGAGCGGTCGGGGTCGTCGCGCTCGAGGAGGCGGGCTCGGTTGGCGGTGTCGGTGTCGGAGTCGGAGTGCCGCTCGACGACGATGGCTCGGTACATGGGCCCACGCTACGCCCGCGGGCCCGCGGCCGGGCGGTCAGTTCAGGGGCCGGGTGCCCTCGGGGAGCGATCCGCCGGAGTAGAGGGCGGAGGCCGCGTCCTGGAGCGCCGTCAGGGCGACGCGCTGCGTCCACGGACCGTAGGAGACGCGGGCCAGCCCGAGCTCCTCGAAGCGGGCGGGCGACTGCGATCCGGGGACGCCGATGACGCTGACGCGCTGCCGCCCGAGGGCGGCGACGAGGGACTCCAGCTCGGCGTCCTGGAGCAGCCCGGGGACGAAGAAGCAGGTGGCGCCGGCGTCGAGGTAGGCGCGGCCGCGCTCGACGGCGTCGGCCAGGACCTCGCCGCGGTCGCGGTCGCCGGCGCGGAGGAGCACGTCCGTGCGGGCGTTGAGCGCGAAGGGCACCGCCTCCTCCTCGGCCGCGGCGACGGCCTTCTCGACCGCCCGCAGCGCCTCCGGGAGCGGCTTCGCCTGGTCCTCGAGGTTCGCGCCCACGACGCCGATCCCGATCGCGCGCCGGACCGTCTCGCCCGCGTCGCCGTAGCCCGCCTCGAGGTCGGCCGAGACCGGGACCTCGACGGCGGCGACGATGCGCTCGATCATGCCGAGGTGCAGCTCCAGCGGGATCCGCTCGCCGTCCTCGTAGCCGAACGCCGCCGCGATGGAGTGGCTGGCGGTCGCGAGCGCCCGGGTCTCCGGGAGCGCGGCGATCGTGGTCGCGCTGATCACGTCCCAGACGTTCACCACCTGCAGCAGTTCGGGGGCGGTGTGGAGGTCGACGAGGGTGCGCCCGCGCGCTTCGATGCTCATGGCACGAGCGTAGGGCCCGCGTGCGCGGCGCAGGCCGCCGCATCGCAGTCCGCGCACACGACGAGCTGGGCGCGGCAGGAGAGGTCGGTGCAATTGCGCATCCGGCTGGTCGGCGCGGCGCACGAGGTGCAGCGGCCCAGCACCTCGGCGTCGGGGGAGAAGGAGACGGAGCCGCGGCCGTCGAAGACGTACAGGGCCCCCTTCCACAGACCGCGGTCGCGCCGCGCCTCGGCGTAGCGGACGACGCCTCCGTCGAGCTGGTACACCTCGCCGAAGCCGCGCGCCGTCATCAGGCTCGACAGCACCTCGCAGCGGATGCCGCCGGTGCAGTACGTGACCACGGGCCGGCCCTTGAGGTGGTCGTAGACGCCGGCGTCGAGCTGCTCGACGAACTCGCGGGTGCTGGAGACCCCCGGCACGATCGCCCCCTCGAACCTGCCGATCTCGGCTTCGAAGGCGTTGCGGCCGTCGAAGAGCACCACGTCGTCGCGCTCGGCGACGAGGGCGTCCAGCTGGTCCGGGTCGAGCCGCGGAGCCGTCCCGACGACCCCGTCGGCGTCGACCCGCAGCTCGTCGGGCGCGCCGAACGAGACGATCTCGTCGCGCACCTTCACCGAGAGACCGGGGAAGTCGAGGCTGCGGCCGTCGTCGTCGAGGCCGGAGCCGTCGCTCCACTTCACCTCGAGTCCGTGGAATGCCGAGTGCTCACGGGTGCGGCGGACGTAGCGCTTCAGGGCGTCCATCCCGCCGCCCAGCGTGCCGTTCACCCCGTGCTCCGAGATCAGCAGGCGCCCGCGCAGGCCCAGCGACTCGCACAGCTCGCGCTGCCACAGCCGCACGGACTCGGGGTCGGCCAGCGGCACGAAGCGGTAGAACAGCAGGATCTTCGGCAGCACCGGCACATCCTACGAGGACGTCCGGACCGGGGCGCGGCGTGTGGCAGCATCGTCGGGTGCCCGACGCCTCCGCCCCCGTGCCGCACTCCCGCCTCGAGGACGTCTTCGGTCTCGTCACCGGTGCGTTCGTCGTGTCGCTCGGCCTCTACCTGCTGCGCGCGAGCCAGGCGGTCACGGGCGGCACCGCGGGTCTCGCACTGCTGCTGGGGTACCCGCTCGACATCCCGTTCGGCGTGATCCTCGTCACGGTCAACGTGCCGTTCCTCGCCCTCTCGCTGTGGAAGAAGGGCTGGCGCTTCACGCTGCGGACCATGTTCTCGATCGTGCTGGTCTCGGTCCTGGCGGGCCTGCACCCGCTGGCGTTCGGCGAGCTGCGGATCGAGCCCGTCTACGGCGTCCTCACGGGCGACGTGCTCGCGGGGATCGGCCTCCTGATCCTCTTCCGGCACGGGTCGAGCCTGGGCGGATTCAGCATCGTCGCCCTGATCGCGCAGGAGCGGCTCGGCTGGCGGGCGGGCTACGTGATGATGGCGCTCGACGCGTGCGTGGTCGCGGCCGCGCTGCTGGTGGTGCCTCCGCTGAACGTGCTGATCTCGGCGGCGGGAGTGGTGGTGCTCAACCTGGTCCTGGCGTTCAACCACCGGCCCGGGCGCTATCTCGGGTCCTGACCCCCTCCGCAAGCCCTTCGGCGCGCACCGCCGGGTTCCTAGGCTGAGGGCGCGGGCCCCCGCCCGCCCTTCCCGAACGGAGAAACCGGATGTCCGACTGGACCTACGACCCCTACGCCCGCCTCGGCGAGGTGCCGACCTTCGCGCTCGAGAGCGACGACATCGCCGACGGTGCGCCCCTGTCCGCCCGCCACTACGGCGAGGGCTCCGGCGGCGAGGACGTCTCGCCGCACCTGCGCTGGTCGGGAGCCCCCGCCGAGACGAAGAGCTTCGCCGTGACGGTGTTCGACCCCGACGCGCCCACCGGCTCCGGCTTCTGGCACTGGGCCGTCTACAACCTCCCGGCCGACACCACGGAGCTCCCGACGGGAGCCGGAGCCGCCGGCTTCGGGCTGCTCCCGGCGGGCGCGCAGACGCTGCCCAACGAGATGCGGCTGCGCCAGTTCGTCGGAGCGGCGCCGCCGGACCGCGAGCACCGCTACTTCTTCGTGGTGCACGCCCTCGATGTCGAGTCGCTCGACCTCGACCCGGAGTCGACGCCGGCGATCCTCGGCTTCAACGCGCACTTCCACACCCTAGCGCGGGCGCAGATCGTCGCCACGGCGACGCCGGACGGCGCGAAGGACTGACCGCTCCGCGGGGAGCGCGCGCTACCCGAAGAGGGTGCGCGCCTCCTCGTAGCGGGCGTCCGGCACCGTCTTGAGGGTGCCGAGCGCCTCGGCGAAGGCCACGTGGTAGATGTCGGTGCCGCGCAGGGCGACCATGCGGCCCCAGTGCTCGGCGACGACGGAGTCGATGGCGGCCATGCCCAGGCGGGTCGCGAGGACGCGGTCGAACGCGGTGGGCGTGCCTCCGCGCTGGATGTGGCCGAGCGTGGTGGCGCGGGTCTCGATGCCGGTGCGCTCCTCGATGAGCGGAGCCAGCAGCTCGCCGATGCCGCCGAGGCGGGGCCGGCCGAAGGCGTCGAGGCCGCGCTCGGAGTGGGCGTCGTCCATCGTGTCGAGCGAGAAGCCCTCGGCGACCACGACGAGCGGTGCGCGCCCGCGGTCCTGCGCGCTCTGCACCCACTCGACGATCTGGTCGAGGGAGGTGCGCTTCTCCGGGATGAGGATGACGTGGGCGCCCGCGGCCATGCCGGAGTGCAGGGCGATCCAGCCGACGTGGCGGCCCATGACCTCGGCGACCATGCAGCGGCCGTGCGAGTCGCCGGTGGTGCGGAGGCGGTCCATCGCGTCGGTCGCGATGCCGACGGCCGTGTCGAAGCCGAAGGTGTAGTCGGTGGCGCCGAGGTCGTTGTCGATGGTCTTCGGGACGCCGACGATCTTGAGGCCCGCGTCCGTGAGGCGCTTGGCCGCGGCCAGGGTGCCCTCGCCGCCGATCGCGATGATCGAGTCGATGCCGTTGCGGTCCATCATCTCGGCGATCTTCTCGGGGCCGCCGTTCTCGCCCTCGAAGGGGTTCGTCCGGCTGGTGCCGATGATCGTGCCGCCCTGCTTGGCGATGCCCTGGATCTCGGGGCGGCCCAGGGGCAGGAGGTCGCCGTCGACCACTCCGCGCCAGCCGTTCCGGAAGCCCACGAACTCCTGGTCGTAGACCTTGATGCCCTTGTAGACGGCACCGCGGATGACGGCGTTGAGGCCGGGGCAGTCGCCACCGGAGGTCAGGATCCCGATCTTCACCCGCTCAGGTTAGAGGACCCGGTGAACGGATGTGCACGCGGACGACGACGGGCCCCTCCTCGCCGCCTCGAGGAAGGGCCCGTCGTCGTGCTCTGTGCTGGTGGGACTAGGTCGTGACGAGCTCGCCGTTGACGCCGCGGGGGAAGAATCCGCCGGTGCGCGTGCCGGCCGCGGGGTTCAGGTACACGATGTTGAGGACCTGGCCCGGGGTGCGGCTGAACGCGATGGAGCTGCCGTCGGTCGGGACGATGTTCGCCTGGCCGTTGACCTTGACGCCCTGGTCGAGGTCGGTCTTGCCGTCGAGGCTGTCGCGCGCGTCGGAGAGCTTGTTCGCCGAGTCGGACAGGTCGGCGGCGTAGATCGCCGAGCGGATCGCGCCCGCGTGGTACGCCTCCACCGCGAGGATGCCGGCGGCCGCGTCGAGGTAGGTCTTCGACTGGATGAGCGGGGCGGCGCCCTTGTAGGCGGTCACTCCCACGTCCTCGAAGACGAAGGCGCCGAGCAGGAAGTTCGACTCGCTCGCGAACGGGTCGAACGACTGACCGGCCTTGATCAGCCCCGCCGCAACGGCGGCGGAGTTGAAGCTGTCCTTCAGGTTGATCGCCGGGCGGGCCACCTTCGCGGTGCCCAGCGCGGCCCGCAGGAACTGCACGTGGGCCTTCTCGTCGTTCGCGACCTCGGTGGCGAAGCTCTTCAGCCACGGGGTCTTGAAGTCGACGGGGCGGCCGCCGATGACGCCGCCGGGCGTGCCCTTGCCGGTCACGTCCGAGCCGCCGAGGCCGGTGCCGTAGACGGCGCGGAGGTAGAACTCGGCCTCGAGGTACTCGAGGTTGAGGGCGAAGTTGAGGATCGAGGCGTCGCTGGGGCCGCTGGCAGCGACCTCCTCGGCGGAGGCGGTGGGCGCGGCGAGGGCCGCGGCTCCGATGCCGAGGCCGGCGACGCCGGTGGCCTCGAAGAAGCGGCGACGGTCGAGAGCGGTCTCAGAGCTCTTGACGATCGCGTTGCGGATGAAGGTCGTGTCGAACATGTGCGCATCTCCAGTGATAGGCGGGTGCCGGGCGGCTGGAGCGCCGCCGCGACAGCGCGAAGCTACGCCAGGGATCGACCTGCTGACCAGTGGAAACGGGCGATCGGATCCGCGCATGTGTTCACGCCGTCTGAACCAATCCGCCGGGCGTGTCGCTCCGAACACGTCGTGGATGGGGGTTCTGTGGAGGAGCGTCCGATCCGGTGTCGGAGCCGCCGGTTACCATCACTGCGTGTCGATCCCCGCCCCTGCTCCGGAGCCCGCCTGGGCGACGGTCTACGCGCCGGCGGAGCCGGTGAGCCTCGCGCTCACCCTCCGCACGCTGCTGCGGGGCTCGGGCGACCCGACCATGCTCCTCGACGCGTCCGGCTTCTGGCGGGCGTTCCGCACGCCGCTCGGCCCGGGCACCCTGCATCTGCGGCAGGCGGTGGACGGCGCGGTCCACGCGCGCGCCTGGGGCGGGGGAGCGGAGTGGCTGATCGACGCGGTCCCCGAGCTCCTCGGCCACGGCGACGACTGGAGCGGGCTCGACCTGTCGGCCCACGCGCCGCTCGCCGAGGTGCTCCGCCGCTCGTCGGGCCTGCGCCTCACGCGCGCGAACCTGGTGTTCGAGATGCTCGCGCCGTCGGTCCTCGAGCAGAAGGTCACGAGCACGGAGGCGTGGCGCGCCTACCGGGTGCTGGTGCGCCTCCACGGGGAGCCCGCCCCGGGGCCGGTCGCTCTGCACGTGGCTCCGAGCGCGCAGCAGTGGCGACGGGTGCCCTCGTGGGACTGGCACCGCGCGGGAGTGGATCCGCGGCGCTCGCGGACCGTCCTCACCGCCGCGCTCGTCGCCTCCGGCCTCGAGCGGACCCTCGCGCTCGGGCGGGGCGGCGACGAGGTCGCCCGCCGGCTGCAGTCGGTGCCGGGGATCGGGCCGTGGACGGCGTCCGAGGTGATGATGCGCGCCCACGGAGATCCGGACGCGGTCAGCGTGGGCGACTACCACCTGGCCGCGGCCGTCGGCTTCGCGCTCACGGGCCGGCTCGGGGTCGACGACGACGGCATGCTCGAGCTCCTCGAGCCGTGGCGCGGGCACCGGCAGCGTGTCATCCGGCTGATCGGCTGCAGCGGAGCGAGGAAGCCGCGGCACGGCCCGCGGATGACCATCCAGGACCACCGCCGGCACTGATCCGCTCCTCCACAGGGGCGGCTCGCGGGCGAGTCGGCGCGACCACCGCGTCACGCCGCGTCCGGGCGGCGGGTCGGGCTTAGCCTCGGAGGATGCAGCAGTCGACGACCCCAGGTGTGCCCGGCAGCGACCCGGAGCGCGAGCCCGACGACGCGGCCGTGCGGAGCGGGGTCGACGCGACGATCGGTGGTCGGACGCCGGAGGGCGGCACGGGGTCGGACGACGAGGTCGAGGCCGGTGAGGCGCGCGACTCCGTGAGCGGGGCCGAGGTCGTGCCGGCGCCGGAGTCCGCGTCCGAGGACGTGACCGAGCCTCAGGACGACCAGGAGTCCGACGCTGAGGACGTGGCCGAGCCTCAGGACGAGCAGGAGTCCGACGCTGAGGACGAGGACCTGCGCGAGCCCGGTGTTCAGGACGAGGACGAGGTCGTGCGCGACGCTCAGGACGAGGCCGTGAGCGAGCCCGATGCAGAGGACGAGGTCGTGCGCGACGCTGAGGACGAGGTCCTGCGCGGGCCCGACGCCGCGTCGGAGTCGGAGCTCGCCGCGCCCGCCGCCGCCGAGCCCGAGGTCGACGACCGCCCGATGATCGAGCGCGTCGAGTCCCTGGTCCGCCGCTGGATCGCGCGCAGCGGCGAGTTCCCGGTCGAGCCCGCCGCCCAGCGGCTCGCGGGCGTGCTCCAGGACCCGAACGGACTCGACTTCACCGTCGGGTTCGTCGACGGCGTCGCCCGGCCCGAGGACCTCTCGGTCGCGGCCGAGAACCTCGCGGCGCTCACCGCGAAGACGCCCGCCTTCCTCCCCTCCTACCTGCGCGCCGCGATCAGCACCGGCGGCGCCGTCGGCCCCGTGCTGCCCTGGGTGGTCGTGCCCGCGGCCCGCCGGGTCCTCCGCCGCCTCGTCGGGCACCTCGTGGTCGACGCCTCGGAGGCGCGTCTCGGTGCGGCCGTCGCCGCGCTGCGCGAGGGCGGCGACCGGCTCAACCTCAACCTCCTCGGCGAGGCCGTGCTCGGCGAGCGCGAGGCCCGCCGCCGCCTCGAGGGGACCCTCCGCCTGCTCGAGCGGCCGGACGTCGACTACGTCAGCGTCAAGGTCTCGAGCGTCGTCAGCCAGCTGTCGATGTGGGCCTTCGAGGAGGAGGTCGACCGCGTCGTGGAGCGTCTCACCCCGCTCTACCAGGCCGCCGCGTCCGGAGCCGACCCCACCTTCATCAACCTCGACATGGAGGAGTACCGCGACCTCGACCTGACGGTCGCCGTGTTCCGGCGCCTCCTCGAGCAGCCGGGCATGCTCGACCTCGAGGCGGGCATCGTCCTGCAGGCCTACCTGCCCGACTCCGTCCGCGTGCTCGACGAGCTGACCGGGTGGGCGCAGGAGCGCCGGGCCCGCGGCGGAGCCCCGATCAAGGTGCGCGTCGTGAAGGGCGCGAACCTCGCGATGGAGCGGGTCGACGCGGCCCTGCACGACTGGCCGCTCGCGACGGTCGGCAGCAAGGTGGAGGCCGACACGAACTACAAGCGCCTGCTCGACCGGGCACTGCGGCCGGAGCGCGTCGACGCGGTGCGCGTGGGCGTCGCCGGGCACAACCTCTTCGACCTCGCCTGGGCGTGGCTCACGGCGACCGAGCGCGGGGTGACCGGCGCGGTCGAGATCGAGATGCTGCTCGGGATGGCGACCGGGCAGGCGCGCGCCGTCCGCGAGGACGTGGGACGCCTCCTCCTCTACACGCCCGTCGTGCACCCGCACGAGTTCGACGTGGCCATCTCGTACCTCATCCGCCGGCTCGAGGAGAACAGCAGCCCCGAGAACTTCCTCTCGGCCGCGTTCCGCCTCGACGACGAGGAGGTGCTGCAGCGGGAGCTCGGCCGCTTCCGCGCCTCGCTCGAGGCCCTCGACGACTCCGTCCCGCCGCCGAACCGCACGCAGGACCGCCTGCGGGAGTGGTCCTCCGGCTCCGGCCGCCGCCTCGTGCAGGAGCACGCCCGCGCCGGCGAGCGGGCGCAGGACCCGGCCGCCGCGGGCCTGACGCAGGCCGTCCTCGGCCTCAGCCGCGGCTCCGGTGCCGCCGCCGCGACCGCGGGCTTCCACAACGAGCCCGACACCGACCCCGCCCTCCCCGGCAACCGCCGCTGGGCGCGCCTGATCACCGAGCGCATCGCCGGCTCGACCATCGGAGCGGGCACGGCCGACGCCGCGCGCGTGAGCACCGAGGCGGAGCTCCAGGAGGTGCTGCGCGCGGTGTCCCGCCGCGCGGAGCGCTGGGGCGAGCGCCTGGGCTACGACCGAGCGGCCGTGCTCGACCGCGCCGGCCTCGTCCTCGCCGCGAACCGCGACCGCCTGATCGAGGTGATGGCCTCCGAGACCGGCAAGACGATCGCCGAGGCCGACCCCGAGGTCTCCGAGGCCATCGACTTCGCCCACTACTACGCCACCCGCGCCCGCGAGCTCGACGCCGTCACCGGGGCCACCTTCGTCCCCGCGCGGGTCACCGTCGTCGCTCCGCCGTGGAACTTCCCGGTCGCCATCCCGGCCGGATCGATCCTCGCGGCGCTCGCCGCCGGCTCCGGAGTCGTGGTGAAGCCGGCGCCCCAGGCCCGCCGCTCGGCGGCTGTGCTCGTCGAGGCGCTCTGGGACGCGGGCGTCCCGCAGGAGCTCCTCGCCCTGGTCGACCTCGACGAGGAGGAGCTGGGACGGGCGCTGATCACCGACCCCCTCGTGGACCGCGTGCTGCTCACCGGCTCCTACGAGACCGCCCGCCTCTTCCGCTCCTGGCGGCCCGGCCTCGCACTGCAGGCCGAGACCAGCGGCAAGAACGCGATCATCGTCACTCCCCACGCCGACTACGACCTCGCCGTCGCCGACATCGTCCGCAGCGCCTTCGGGCACGCCGGCCAGAAGTGCTCCGCCGCCTCCCTGGTGATCCTGGTCGGCTCGGTCGCCCGCTCCAAGCGCTTCCGCGCCCAGCTGGTCGACGCCGTCACGTCGCTCCGCGTCGGCCGGCCCGACGACCCGTCGGCGGTGATGGGGCCGCTCATCGAGGAGCCCACCGGCAAGCTCCTGCACGCGCTCACCACGCTGGGCGGAGGCGAGTCGTGGCTCGTCGAGCCGCAGCGGCTCGACGAGAGCGGCACGCTCTGGTCGCCCGGGATCCGCGAGGGCGTCACCGAGGACAGCTACGTCCACCTCACCGAGTTCTTCGGCCCGGTGCTCGGGATCATGCACGCGGCGACCCTCGAGGACGCCGTCCGGATGCAGAACGGCACCGAGTACGGGCTCACGGCCGGGCTCCACTCCCTGCACGCCGACGAGCTCGCCCTCTGGATCGACTCGGTCGAGGCGGGCAACCTCTACGTCAACCGGGGCATCACCGGAGCCATCGTCCGGCGCCAGCCCTTCGGCGGCTGGAAGCGCTCGTCCGTCGGCGGCGGCGCGAAGGCGGGCGGACCCAACCACCTCATCGGCCTCGGCTCCTGGAAGCCCTCGCCCGCGCGCTCCTCCTCGACGCTGCACCTGCGCGGCCTCGACGACCGCGCGCGCCAGTTCATCGAGGCGGCCCAGTCCTCGCTCCGGTTCGAGCAGTTCGACCTGCTCCGCCGCTCCGCCCTCTCCGACCAGCTCGCCTGGGCGACCGAGTTCGGCGTCGTCACCGACATCTCGAAGGTCGGCGTCGAGCGGAACCTGTTCCGCTACCTCCGCGTGCCGATCGCGCTGCGCCTGGCCGACGGCGGCGACCTCGGAGAGCTCCTCCGCGTCATCGCCGCGGGCCTGCTGACCCGCTCCCGGATGGACATCTCCACGTCCCTCCCGCTCCCGCCGCGGGTCCAGGAGATGCTCGGCGGCGACGAGCTCGCCGAGATGGCGGGCCTCGTCCCGCGCATCGTCGTCGAGACCGACGCCCAGTGGCTCGAGCGCGCCGCGGCCGGCCGCATCACGGCGCCGCGCATCCGCATCATCGGCGACATCGTCTCCGACCGCGTCGACGGCTATGCGGGCCCGCAGGCCCCCGGCAGCCCGACGCACGGACAGCAGGCCGTCGTCCGCCGATCGTCCGACTCGACCGGCTCCTTCACCGACGTCGTCGCCGGCATGACCCGCGGCAGCACGGGAACTCCGGTCCCGCTCACCCGCGCCGACGGATCCCGCGTCCCCCTCGCGACCGCCCTCGCCGAAGCCCTCGGCGGCGCCCTCGACACCGCCGTCTACGCCGACCCGGTCACCCCCGCCGGCCGCGTCGAACTGCTGCCCTTCCTCCGCGAGCAGGCGATCTCGATCACGAACCACCGCTTCGGCAACCCGATCGATCTGAGCGACGACGTGCTGTGAGTTGGATTCCACGCCCGTCCCTGACGGGCGTGGCGCGGTCGGCTTCGCGACGGGGTGCGTTCTGTGGAGCGGGGTGCGTACGGCTGCAGCGATCCGCTGGTATGCGGATCGCTGGTTCGCCTCGGGGGCGGTGCTTGCGGGGATGGTGTGGATCGAGTGTGGCGCGGTCGGCTTCGCGACGGGGTGGGTTCTGCAGGGCGGTGTGCGTTCGGCTGCAGCGATCCGCTGGTACGCGGATCGCTGGTTCGCCTCGGGGGCAGTGCTTGCGGGGATGGTGTGGATCGAGTGTGGCGCGGTCGGCTTCTCGACGGGGTGCGTTCTGCAGGGCGGGGTGCGTTCGGCTGCAGCGATCCGCTGGTACGCGGATCGCTGGTTCGCCTCGTGGGCGGTGCTCGCGGGGATGGTGTGGATCGAGTGTGGCGCGGTCGGCTTCGCGACGGGGTGCGTTCTGAGGAGCGGGGTGCGTACGGCTGCAGCGATCCGCTGGTATGCGGATCGCTGGTTCGCCTCGGGGGTGGTGCTCGCGACTGGTTCGGAACGCGGGTCGCGAGGGCCGACGGAGGGACTTACTTGTCGCGGCAAGTAGTGGGTAGGGTGGGGGGATGAGTGCGCCCGAGACACGCTGGCTGACGCCCGATCAGCTCGACGCCTGGCTGCGCTTCATCGCGGTCGTGGAACTGCTGCCGGGCGCCCTCGACACGCAGCTGCAGCGCGACGCGGGACTCACGCACTTCGAGTACCTGACGCTGGCGATGCTGTCCGAGGCGCCCGACCGCGCCCTCCGGATGACCACGCTCGCCGCCCGCACCAACGCGACCCTGCCCCGGCTCTCGCACGTGGTGACCCGCCTCGTCGCCCGCGGCTACCTCGAGCGCCGCCCCTGCGCCTCCGACGGCCGCGCCACGAACGCGGTGCTCACCGACGCCGGCCTCCAGAAGATCGTCGACACGGCGCCCGGTCACGTCGCGACCGTGCTGGCCGACGTCATCGATCCGCTCGACGCCAACCAGATCCCGCAGCTGGCCGACATCATGTCGCGCATGCTCGCCCGGCTCGACCCCGAGGGCAGGATGACGGTCGACGCCGTGCGCTCCTCGCTCGGAGACCCCGACACCCGCTCCTGCTGAGCGCGCCGACCCCTCACTCCCGGGGCGGACCGGCCTCGGCCGCGGCCGGATCCGTGTACAGGGACTCCCGGACGTGGCCGTCAGGGTCCTCGAGGCCGCGCGCCCGCATGGAGCCGAGGTCCTGCACCGCGACCGGCTCGGCGCCGCCGGAGGCCGGCCCGTTCCCGACCTCCTCCCGACTGCCGACGCTCACCGCGAAGAGGCCCTGCACCTGGGAGCGCGCGTCGACGATCTCCTTCGACCTGGAGGTCGAGAAGGAGGGGTGCGGGAGGAGCATCGCGGACACGTGCTCGGAGGCGACGGAGCAGGCGGCGTCGCCGCTGAACAGAGGATTCAGGGCTGAAAAGGAGATCCAGGGTCCGGCCGAGCGCCGGGGAGAACGCCCTCGAGCGCTCCGGATCCGTGAACGGAAGGTCGACGAGGATCGAGTCGACGGCCCTCCGCGTCCGTACGGCGATCGGCCGCGCGACACGCGGGAGTCCGTGCCATCATCGCCTCGTGCAGTTCACCGCGACGCTCTTCCAGATCGGCAACAACACCGGCATCGAGGTGCCGCCCGAGGTCCTCGAGGCACTCGGCGGCGGCAAGCGTCCCGCCGTCGCGGTGACGGTGAACGGCTACCGCTTCACCAGCACGGTCGGAGCGATGGGCGGACGCGCGCTCATCCCGTTCTCGGCCGAGAAGCGCCGCGAGACGCAGCTCGCCGGCGGTGACGCGATCGACGTCGTGATCGAGCTCGACACCGCGCCGCGCGAGGTCGTCGTGCCGGAGGACCTGGCGTCCGCGCTGGCCTCGGCGGGCGCTGCGGAGCGCTTCGCCGCGCTCTCGCCCAGCGCGCGGAAGGCCCACGTCACGTCTGTCGAGGGCGCGAAGGCCGCCGAGACGAGGGCGCGCCGCGTCGCCTCGATCGTCGCGGCGCTCGCCGGCTGACGGGCGCGCCACGGTCCGTGACGCGACCTCCCCGCCGGATAGGCTGCCTCCGGCGCCCCACGGCGGAGCGCCCTGGAAGCGGAGTCGGGGGACTTGATGGGTGCGGTTCGGCGTTGGGTGTTCCCGATCGTATGGATGGTCATCATCGGAGCGGCGAGCATCGCCCTGGTGAAGATCGCGTTCTTCCCGGACGGCGCGGCCGAGGCCGATCCGACGCAGCCGACCGGTGAGATCACCGAGCCGACCGTCACGGTCGCCCGCGGCACGGTCACCAACGACCTCACCCTCCAGGGCACCGTCGCCGCCGACCCCGCCGTGCCGCTGAAGGCGACGGCGGCCGGAACGGTCGACGACGTCTACGTGCAGCAGGGCGCGGCCGTCGCGTCGGGCGATCTCATCTACGACATCCGCGTCGAGACTCCGCGCGACCCGGTCGAGACGACCGGCCCGGACGGCGCCGTCACCCTCACCCAGCAGGAGCCCTCCGTGCGCTTCGAGCGGGTCTACGCCGCGACCGGCGGCACCCTCAGCGCCCTCGGCGTCATCCACGACCAGGCCGTCACGGTCGGCGAGGTGACCGGACAGGTCGCGCCGCCGAGCTACGCCGTCACCGGCACGATCGACGCGCAGCAGCTCTACCGCATCCAGAACCGGCCGACGGAGGCGCAGGTCGCGATCACCGGCGGGCCCGCGGGCTTCACCTGCACCGACCTCACCATCAGCACCCCTCTCGCCGGAGCCGGCGAGGGCGGCACGACCGGCGGCGCGACGGACGGCGGCGGCGGGACCTCCACCGGCGGCTCCGGCACGAGCTTCACCTGCCAGGTGCCGACGGAGGTCACCGTGTTCCCCGGGCTCGCCGCCTCGGTGACGCTCGCGGGAGGCAAGGCGGAGGACGTCCTCGTCGTGCCGACCACCGCGGTCGAGGGCGCCGCCCAGTCCGGCGTCGTGTTCCGCCGGGCGGACGACGGCAGCACCGAGGAGGTCCCGGTGACGCTGGGACTCACCGACGGCAGCTCCGTCGAGATCACCGGCGGAGTGGAGGAGGGCGCCGAGCTCCTGCAGTTCGTGCCGGGCGCGGAGGAGGCTGCTCCCGACGTCCAGCTGGGCGGCGACTGCATCGCGCAGCCCGACGGCTCGGTCTTCTGCTCGTGACGATCCTCCGGCTCGAGGGGATCCGCAAGGTCGTCCCGCTGCCCGACGCACCGCCGCTGACGATCCTCGACGGCGTCGATCTCGAGGTGGGCGAGGGCGACCACGTCTCGGTCGTGGGGCGCAGCGGCTCCGGCAAGTCGACGCTGCTCAACATCCTCGGACTCATCGACGAGCCCACCGAGGGGCGGATGCTGCTCGAGGGCGCTCCCACCGAGACCCTGTCCTCGCGGGCCCGCGCGCGCATCCGCGGCGGCAGCATCGGCTTCATCTTCCAGCAGTTCAACCTGCTGGAGGGGCGGACCGCCCGCGAGAACGTGATGACGCCGCTGCTCTACGCGACCGGATCGGAGTTCTGGCGCCGCCGCGACCTCGCGGCCGAGATGCTGGAGCGGGTCGGCCTCGGGCACCGCGTGGACTCGATGCCCGGGCGCATGTCCGGCGGCGAGCAGCAGCGGATCGCGATCGCCCGCGCCCTGGTGCGCCGACCGCGGCTGATCCTCGCCGACGAGCCGACGGGCGCCCTCGACACCGACACCGGCGAGAGCGTGATGGGCCTGCTCGACGAGATCGCCCGCGAGTCCGGCTCCGCGCTGGTCACCATCACCCACGACCCGGCCATCGCGGCGCGGGCCGAGCGCCACTACCGGCTCGACCACGGCCGCCTGGGCTCGACCGCGGATGCGGGCCCCGTCGCCGAGGGGGTGGTCCTCTGATGCGCGCGCTCGTCGGGATCGCCGGCGCGATCGTCGAGGCGTGGACCGAGCTGCGGATCCACCGCGGCCGCGTGCTGCTCTCGCTGATCGGAGTCGCGGTGGCCGTCGCCGCCCTGACCGCGGTCGTCGCCGCCGGTGGCATCGCCCGCCAGGCCAGCATCGAGCAGGCCGAGCGCTCCAGCGGGCGCCCGGCGAGCCTCTTCCTCTCCGCCTACCCCTCCGGTACCGGCACCTCCGAGGTGGATGCCGACGCACTCCAGGCCGCGTGGACCGGTGCGCTCGAGCGCTACTCCATCACCTACGCGAGCCGCTCGACCTACGGCAGCGCGCGCGTCCAGTTCGCCGACGGCGCCGTCGACGTCGCGGTGCAGGCGGTCGACCAGCCCTTCGCCGAGATGCACCGGCTGAAGATCGTGGACGGCTCCTGGTTCACCGCCCGCGACTCCCAGCGCCTCGCTCCCGCCCTCGTCGTCAACGAGCGCTTCTGGGAGCGGATCGGGAGCCCGGATCTGCGCACCCACCCGGTGGTCACCCTGCTCGGCTCCGAGCGCGACGTCACGGGCGTGGTGGTCGGCGTGACTCCCTCCTCGCAGTTCGAGACGGATCCGTCGATGATGATGCTCGCGGACGCCTACCCGGCGGTCGCCCGCGACGCCGACCCGCAGTACGGCGGGCAGGGCGTGCCGAACTACGAGATGTGGGTGCCGCTCGACCTGGCCGAGCCCCTCGCCGCGGCGGTGGAGCGCGACGTGGCCGGCGCCCTGGGATCCGACTTCGAGGTGTCGGTCGACCGGCAGGACTACCTGGTCTACGACTCCGACCCCTTCGGCGTGCTGACCTGGGTGATCGGCGGCGTGGCGGGCCTGGTGCTGGCGCTCGGCGCGCTCGGACTGCTCAACATCGCCCTGGTCACCGTCCGGCAGCGGATCCGCGAGATCGGCATCCGGCGCAGCTTCGGCGCCTCCTCCGGCCGCATCTTCTTCTCGATCATGATGGAGAGCGTCGTGGCGACCGTCGTCGCGGGAGTGGTCGGCGTGACGGTCGCGGTCATCCTCGTCACCAACCCGTGGACGGTGGCCTTCGTGCAGGACAACGGGATCGCCGACATCCCGCCTTTCCCGGCCGAGGCGGCGCTGCTCGGGCTCGGGGCGGCGACCCTCGTCGGCGCGCTCGCGGGCCTGGTGCCGGCGATCGTCGCCGTGCGGGTGAAGGTGATCGACGCGATCCGCTACTGAGGCCCGCCGAGGGTGACGACGAGCTCGTCGCCCTCGAGCACGGCGCGTGCGTCGGAGTAGTGCGCGATCCGGGGCAGACCCCGGGTGCTCGCGCTCTCGTGGCTTCCGACGACGATCACGCGCATGCCGGCGTCCAGACCCGCCCGGATGCCGGCCTCGGCGTCCTCGAACACCAGCGCGTCCTCGGGGGAGACGCCGAGCAGGGCCGCGGCGGCGAGGTAGCCGTCGGGAGCAGGCTTGCCGTTCGCGACGTCGTGCGCGGTGACGACGGTGTCGGGGGAGGGGACGCCCGCCGCAGCCAGACGTGCGGCCGCCAGCGCCGGGCTCGCGGACGTGACCAGGGCGACGCGCTCGCGGGGGAGTGAGGCGAGGAACGCCGTCGCGCCGGGGATCTCGACGGTGCCCTCGGTGTGCTCGAGCTCGTACGCGTCGAGCTCCGCGACGATCGCGTCGACGTCGCTGCCGGCCGGAGCGAAGCGGCGGACGCTGTCGGCGGCGCGGACACCGTGAACGGCGCCGAGCACCGCGTCGTGGTCGAGAGCGAAGCGCTCGGCGAAGGCACCCCAGATGGTCTCCACGACGGCCGTCGAGTCGACGAGCGTCCCGTCCATGTCGAAGAGGGCGGCGCGGGCTCGGAGGAGGTGGGGCATGCGTCCATCCTGGCGGTCGGCGGCCTCCGGCGCCTGCCGGTGCGGACAGCGCTCGGACAGCGCGCGATCAGCCCGCCCTCAGGCCACGCATCGTGTCGCGGCGCTACGGTGGTCCGAGATCGCGGGCAGACGCCCGGAGGGGAGTGGAGGACGCCATGACGGACGACAACGGAACCGGCACGGACCAGGGCGCGAGCACGGGCGGCGAGGCCTCCGGACCCCGCGCCGGGTGGTACCCGGACCCGGCGGGCTCGTCCCGTCAGCGCTGGTGGGACGGGACCGGCTGGACGGAGTCGCTCCGCGACGCGCCGGCGGCCACTCCCACCGCCCCGGCCGGGAGCGGGTCGGCGCAGGCCGCCGCGACTCCCGTTCCGCCGACCGCACCGACTCCGCCCGCGCCGCCCGCCGAGCGTCCCGCCTACGGGGAGACGTCGAGCGGAGCGGCGACGAGCTACGGACAGTCGGCCTCGGGTCGGTATCCGCAGCAGCCGTCGTCCGCCGACCCGCAGCAGAGCTACGGGCAGCAGGGCTACGGCCAGCAGGGCGCCGGGCAGCAGCCGCAGCCGCAGCAGCCCTCCGGCCAGCAGCAGCCGCAGCAGGGCTACGGCCAGCAGGCTCCCCAGCAGTACGGCCAGCAGGGGTACGGCCAGCAGCCCTACGGCCAGCAGCCGCAGCAGCCCTACAACCAGCAGCAGCCGCAGTACCCGGCCTACTCCGCGGCTCCCGGAGCACCCGTGCAGCAGCGCGACACGAGCATCGTCACGTCCACCCCGTGGATCTGGGTGGTGGTCCTCCTGCCGCTGCTCTCGGCGCTGTCGATCTTCCTCCTCCCGCCGAGCGCGATCGTCGACTCGTCGATGGCCTCGACCTACGGGCCGAGCTCCTCGATGGGGATGTCGACCGCCTACCTCGTCGGCCTCGGCGTGCTCCAGGTCGTCGGCTTCCTGATCTACGCGGCGGAGGTCGTCTTCGCCTTCCTCGACTGGCGCCAGCTGAAGCGAGCCGGCCTGCAGCGTCCGTTCCACTGGGCGTGGGCCTTCCTCGCCGCTCCCTACGTCTACGTGATCGGCCGCAGCGTGGTCGTGAAGCGCGTGACCGGCGGCGGACTCCTCCCGCTCTGGGTCTTCCTCGGCGTCGTGGTCGTGTCGTTCCTCATCGCGATCGGCTGGACGGTGTCGCTCTTCTCCCAGATGACGCAGGCCTTCGCTCCCGCGGGCTTCTGAACCCGTGCGCGCCGCCGATCTCGTCCTGACCGGCGGCGCCGTCTTCACCGCCGACGCCGTGCGCTCCCGAGCGCACGGCGTCGCTGTCGTCGGAGGGCGGATCGTCGCGGTCGGCGCCGACGCCTCCGACCTGATCGGGCCGCGCACCGAGGTGGTCGACCTCGAGGGCCGGATGCTCGTCCCCGGCCTCCAGGACGCCCACGTGCACCCGGTCTGGGGCGGTGCCGCGCTGCTGCGCTGCTGGCTCGGAGCGGGAGGGTCGCCCGCCGAGCACCTGGCGACGGTCGCCGAGTACGCGGCTCGGGAGAGCGGAGCGGAGTGGATCCTCGGCGGCGGCTGGAACCTGCCCGACTTCCCCGGAGGCACTCCGACCGCCCGCGAGCTCGACACGGTCGTCCCTGACCGGCCCGCCTTCCTCACCAACGCCGACGGGCACGGTGCCTGGGTCAACTCCGCCGCACTGCGCCTCGCGGGGATCGACCGCACGACGCCGGACCCCGCCGACGGCCGCATCGAGCGCCTGGCCGACGGCACCCCCTCCGGCACCCTGCACGAGGGGGCGATGGACGCGGTCCGCCGCCACCTCCCGCCCGCGAGCGCGGACGAGCTCCACCGCGCGCTGCTCCTCGGGCAGGAGACCCTGCACTCGTTCGGAGTGACGGCGTGGCAGGACGCGATCATCGGCTCCTACGGCGATGTGGGCGACCCCGGTCCGGTGTACCGCCGCGCGGCGCTGAGCGGCGAGCTGACCGGGCGCGTCCGCGGTGCGCTGTGGTGGGACCGGGGCCGCGGCGTCGAGCAGATCCCGGAGCTCGTCGAGCGGCGCGCGGCGCTCGCCGCCGACCGCTTCGCTCCGACGACCGTCAAGATCATGCAGGACGGGGTCGCCGAGAACTTCACGGCGGCGATGCTCGAGCCCTACCTCGACGGGCACGGCGGCCACGGTCACGGCGACGGCCTCTCGATGGTCGACCCGCGCCTCCTGAACGAGGCCGTGCCGCTCCTGGACGCGGCCGGGTTCCAGGTGCACTTCCACGCGATCGGCGATCGCGCCGTGCGCGAGTGCCTGGACGCGGTCGACCGGACGATCGAGGCGAACGGGCGCCGCGGCAACCGCCACCACCTCGCGCACCTGCAGGTCGTGCATCCGGACGACCTGCCGCGCTTCCGTGCGCTCGACGTCGCGGCGAACCTGCAGATGCTGTGGGCCTCGGCGGAGCCGCAGATGGTGGAGCTGACGCTGCCGTTCCTCGGTGAGCGGCGCGGCTCGTGGCAGTACCCGTTCGGCGATCTGCTCCGCTCGGGCGCGGTGCTCGCGTCGGGGAGCGACTGGCCGGTGTCGACGCCCGACCCGCTCGCCGCGATCCACGTCGCGGTGAACCGGCTCTCGGCGCCGTCCGAGCGCGAGCCGGGGTGGAGCGAGGAGGTGTTCCTCCCGGAGCAGCGCCTCGACCTCGCCACCGCCCTCTCCGCCTCCACGGCCGGCTCGGCGTGGGTGAACGGCCTGGAGGGCGAGTCGGGCTCGATCGCCGTGGGACTCGCGGCGGACTTCGCCCTGCTGGACCGGGACCCCTTCGCCGGCGACCCCGGGGCGATCGGGGACACCCGGGTGCTGGGCACCTGGATCGGCGGAGAGCGCGTCCACACCGCAGCGGACGCGCCCACCTGATCCGGGTCGTTCAGGAGGCGGCGCTCAGCAGGTGATCGCGCCGCCGATGATCCCCGCGAGCAGCCCGCCGGTCGCGGAGGCGATCGCGCCGGGACCGGAGATCGCACCGATCACCCCGCCGGTCGCGGCACCGCTGACGCCGCTTCCGGCGACGCAGTGGCCCCACTCGGGCGAGCTCCAGTCGCTGTTCAGGTGCAGGCCGCGCACCGCGGAGCGGGACGCCGAGTCCGGGGCGAAGTGGAAGGTGAGCGTGTCGGAGTCGTCGATCGACCAGTGGCCCGACACGGTGCGGCCGCGTCCGACGTCGATCCTCTCCGGGAGTGCGTCGGACGTCTCGGCGCCGTCCGTGAAGCCGACCCCGCCGCCCGCCAGCTCGACGATCCGCGTGCCGTCGGTGACGTCGAAGGTCACCGTCGACGCCGATCCGCCCCGTGCCTCGAGGTGCACCCGGCTGCTCGTCTCCTGCCTCGCCGGCTCGGCGTGCGCGGCCTGCGCTGTGAACAGCGGCACCGCCAGCAGAGCGGCCGCCGCCGCGACCAGTGCCGTGCTCGTCCTCTGTCGTTCCATCGTCGTTCCCTCCCTCGGATTCCAATCCAGGAGGGAGGGCTCAGCGCCGCCGGTCGACGAGGGCGAGGACGACGGACGCCACCGCTGCCGCGACGGCGGCGGTGACCACGACGTCCCACGGATCCTCGGCGCCCACCGCGGTCGCGACGAGGTGCCCGGCCAGGACGCCGACGAACAGTGCCGGCAGCATCAGCCAGATGCGCCGTCTCCGTCGTGCCGCCGTACCGGCCTGTTCCCTGTCGCTCATGCTCGCCCTCCTGGATTCACCATACAGGTATGGAGTACCAGGCGGTCGCGACGCGCGTCGAGGAGGTGGCGCGATCCGTCAGGCCTCGCTGCGCTGGATGAGGCGGGAGAGGACGATCGCGGAGCGCGTGTGGTCGACGTTGGGCGCGATGCGGACCTTCTCGAGGGCGAGCTCAAGGCTGGGGATGTCGCGCGAGCGGATGTGGACGATCGCGTCGGCGGAGCCGGTGACCGTGCCCGCGTCGACGACCTCGGGGACCGCGGAGAGGATGCGGCGGAGCTCGTCCGGAGCGACGGTGCCGCGGCAGAAGAGCTCGACGTAGGCCTCGGTGGCCATGCCGTCGACCGCGGGGTCGACCTTGATCGTGAAGCCGCGGATCACGCCGTCGGCCACGAGGCGGTCGACGCGGCGCTTCACCGCGGAGGCGGAGAGCCCGACCACGCCGCCGATGTCGCCGTAGCCCGCGCGGGAGTTCTGGCGCAGCAGATCGAGGATCTTCCGATCGATGTTGTCCATGCTCCGAGGATAGGCGCGGCCGGAGCGGCGCCTGGACGGCAGCAGAGTGCCACTGGAGATTCGAGACGCCCGGCTATATAGTTGCTCTCGGTCAATAGTTGATCGCAGTCAACTAGAACCGCCGCCGTGCTGAAGAGGAGCCCATGTCACACCCCGAACACCGCGCCGCATCGCGCGGAACCACCGCGCCGCACGCCCCCGCCGGGCCGGACGGCGCCATGTCGCACCGCCAGGTGCTCGAATCGCTCAGCGGCCTGCTGCTGGGCATGTTCGTCTCGATCCTCGCGGGCACGGTCGTGTCGACCTCGCTGCCCCGGATCATCTCCGACCTCAAGGGCGACCAGAACGCCTACACCTGGGTCGTCACCGCGACCCTGCTCGCGACCACGGTCTCCACGCCGCTCTGGGGCAAGTTCGCCGACCTGTTCAACCGCAAGCTGCTGATCCAGCTCGCCCTCGGCCTGTTCGTCATCGGCTCCGCTCTGGCCGGCTTCTCGCAGGACACGAACATGCTGATCGTCTTCCGCGTGTTCCAGGGCCTGGGCGCCGGCGGACTCGCCGCGCTGAGCCAGATCATCATGGCCGACATCATCAGCCCCCGTGAGCGCGGCAAGTACGCCGGCCTCTTCGGCGGCGTGATGGCGATCGGCACCGTCGGCGGCCCGCTCCTGGGCGGCGTCGTGACCGACGCGTTCGGCTGGCGCTGGAACTTCTTCATCGCGATGCCCGTCGCGATCGTCGCGATCGTCCTCCTCCAGATGACCCTCCGCCTCCCCGCGCACCCCACGCGGAAGGTGCGGATCGACTACCTCGGCGCCGTGCTCATCGCGGGCGGCGTCTCGCTCCTGCTGATCTGGGTCTCCCTCGCCGGCAAGAACTTCGACTGGGCCTCGTGGGAGACCGCGGTCATGGTCGGCGGCGCCGTCGTGCTGCTGATCGCCGCCGTGATCACCGAGCTCACCGTGGCCGAGCCGATCATCCCGATGGGGATGTTCAAGAACCGCACCTTCAGCCTCGCCGTCGTGGCGAGCATCTCGGTCGGCGTCTCGATGTTCGGCGTCGCCGTCTTCCTCGCGCAGTACATGCAGCTGGCCCGCGGAGCCACGCCGACCCAGTCGGGCCTGCTCACCATCCCGATGATGGCCGGCCTGCTGATCGCCTCGACGATCTTCGGCGGGATCATCTCGCGCACCGGCAAGTGGAAGGCGATCATGATCAGCGGCGGCGTGCTCGCCGTGATCGGAACCTCCCTCCTCAGCACCCTCCGCTACGACACGGACCTGGTCCTCGTCGGGATCTACATGGCCGTCCTCGGCGCCGGCCTGGGCATGCTGATGCAGAACCTCGTCCTGGTGGTGCAGAACTCGATCGAGGTGAAGAACCTCGGCGTCGCGACCAGCGCGGTCACGTTCTTCCGCAGCCTCGGCGGCACCGTCGGAGTCTCGGTCCTGGGCTCGATGCTCGGCACCGTGATCGCCGACCGCATCAAGACCGGCATCGCGGGGCTCGCTCCCGCCGACCAGGCTCTCGCCGCGCAGGCGCTGGGCAGCGGCACGATCCCGCAGCCGGCCACCCTGCCCGACGCCGTGCGCGTCGTGGTCGAGAGCGCCTACGGGATCGGCGTCGGCGACGTGTTCCTCTACAGCATCCCGCTCGCCGTGGTCACGCTGATCGCCGTCGTCCTCCTGCCCAACGTCAGCCTCGGCTCGAAGAACGCGGTGCAGCTCAAGGCGGAGCCGACCACTCCGCTGCAGGCCGCGGAGGACGCCCTCATCGCCGCCTCGGACGGCCAGGCGGCGCTCCGCCCCGTCGGCCAGGCCCGGCGGACGGACGACGCGACGCACGCCCGGGAGGGTCGCGAGGCCACTCCCGTCGGACACGGCCGCCACGCCGACGAGGAGCGGCAGGAGGAGCCGGTCGGGCACGCCCGGCACGCTGCTCCCACCGGCTCCGTCGACGTGATCGAGCGCTCCTGATGCCCGCCGCCGCGCCCTCGGCCGAGGCGCTGCACGAGGTCGAGGAGCAGATCACCGTGCTCGCCGTCCAGGTGCGCCTCGCCGTCCGGGACGCGGCGGCGTCGATCGACCCGGCGCTGCCGCCCTTCGGACTGCGGCTGCTGCGGATCCTCGAGCGCTGCGGTCCGGTCCACTCCGGCGCCGCGGCGGAGCGGCTCGGGGTCGACCGCAGCGCGATCAGCCGCCAGGCCCGCCAGCTCGCCGAGCTGGGCCTGGTCGAGATGACCTCCGATCCCGCCGACGGCCGAGCGCGGTTCCTCTCGCTCAGCGCGGCCGGATGCGAGCGGATGCGCGACCTCGGCGGCCGTCAGCGGCAGCGGATGCAGGAGGCGCTGAGCGCCTGGCCCGAGGAGGACCTGCGTGCGTTCGCGGGATACCTGGAGCGGCTGACCGCGGCGGAGTGAGCCGCGTGATCTGAACAAGTGGCGCGGACCGATGCGGTCCGCGCCACTTCTGCGTGCCGCCGGACGCGGCGCGGGCGCGCTGACCGCGCGCCGTCTCGCGCCACCCGGTGCCGACGCCGTCGTGGTCGTTCTACATTTCCTGAGATGTTCTCACTCAGGAGGCGATGACCCTGTTCTCTTTCGACCATGCAGCAGCGGCGGAGCTGGTCCGTGCCTCGGACGAGGCGGCGGAGGCGCTCGCCTCCCAGGAGCTGCTGAGGTCCGTCGCTGCCGAGTACGCACTGGGCGAGTTCCGCGGCGCGTACGCCGAGCTGTTCCGCCGGGTCCGCCTCTGCGACAGGGAGAACCGCGGTCGGCTGAGCGCCGAGCTGCACGAGCTCGCCGACACGGTGCGGCTCGTGGCGAGGAAGGCCGAGGAGGAGCGTCGGCGCCGGGAGGAGTACGCGGCCTGGGAGCGGCGGGCGGACGAGCGCGAGCAGCAGCGCCGCCTCGATCCGATCGCGGCCCTCGCGGCGGGAGTCGACGAGGTCGTCGACCGGCCGCCGTCCGATCGGCCGGTCGTGCCTCCGCCGATCCGTGCGCTGTTCTCCCCCCGGTCGGTGCCCCGCACGTCCCCGGGCGGCTCCGCCTCGGGAGGCACGACCTCCGCCGACCCCGAGCGTCTCGACGTGTTCGTCTCGCAGACCCGGCAGGCGGACGACGCGATGCGCTCCCGGCTCCAGGATCTGATGGCCGCCTGGGGAGCCTTCGGCAACCGCTGCTCGTGGGCGCCGGTCGAGTCCTTCTCGGTGCTCCAGGGCTTCCGCGAGCTGCTGTCGATCGGTGCGGCCGACGCGACCTGGGTCGAGCAGATCTCCCTGGCCTTCACCGCCGCCGGGGGAGCGGCGCTCTCCGTTCCCGTCCTCGACGCCGTCGGCACCCTGGCGCGGCCCCGGGGCGGCCGGAGCCTGCTCGACTCCCTCGCGGCGCTCTCGTCCGACGATCTCGCGACACTCCTCGCCGCGTCGCCCGATCTCGCGGCCCGCCTCGGGCGACTGGCTCCGACCCTCGTGAACGACTGGTGGCGGAGCCTCGACTCCACGGACGGCGCGCGCTTCTCGCCGCAGCAGGAGGCGCTGGTCGCCGGTCTGCCCGGGGTGATCGGAAATCTGGAGGGTGTTCCCTACCGCGCCCGGGTGAGGGCGAACGAGAGGGCGCTGAGGGCGCGGATCGTGGCGCTGAGGAGCGAGGCGGCGGGCCTGCGCGGGAAGGCGGGCGACGGGGAGCGACTCGCGGCGGTGGAGTCGCAGCTGGTGGCGCTGAGGGACGTGCGGGCATCGCTCCGGCGCGGTCTCGGTCAGGACCCGCGCTTCCTCATCTCCCTGACCGCCGACGAGCCTCCGCTCGCCGCCGTCTCGATCGGCGATCCCGACACCGCCACGAACGTCACCTACGCCGTCCCCGGGATGGGACAGACGACGGAGAGCATGACCCGATGGACGAAGGCGTCGCAGAATCTGCAGTCGCTCCTCCCGCCCGGCAGCGCCGTCGTCTCCTGGATCGGCTACGAGACCCCGCCGATGGCGCGGCTCGGCGGGAACGGCATGGACGTCCTCACCTCGAACCAGGCGGTCGCCGGCGGCGCCGCACTCGCCTCTGCTGTCCAGGGACTCTCCGCGGTCCGGGGCGACGACCTGCCGAAGCCGAACGTCGTCGCCCACTCCTACGGCAGCACCGTCATGGCCGTCGCCGCCTCGCGCTCGGACGTCGAGCTCGGGGTCGTCGTGACGCTGGGCTCGGCCGGCCTCCCGGACAGCGTCGACGAGGCGAGCGACCTGCACGCGGAATCCGTCTTCGCGGGGCAGGCGCGGGACAAGTACCTCGGCGAGACCGAGAGCGGCGACGAGGCCGCGTGGATGGGCCGCGCCTTCAGCTGGAACCACCACACGGATCCCGCTGACGAGGACTTCGGCGCGCGCGTCTTCGGTGTGGAGACCGGAGGCGACGCCGGGAGGATCGTGACGGATCACGCTGCGCTGAAGAGCGACGACGGCGATCTCGCGGGGTATCTCGACACGAACACCGAGTCCCTGCAGAACGCGGCGTGGGCCGTCTCCCGGCGACTCGACCTGCTGACCGAGAACCGGCCGCTCGGACCGACCGCCTTCCAGAAGGCGGTCGTGGGAGCCTCCCATGGCGGGTAGAGGCTCTCCTCAGCGGACGGGCGTCGCGCTGACCGTCGCCGCTCTGCTCGTGATGTCGATGACCGCTTGTGCAACGGAGAAGGAGGCGAGACCGGTGAGCACGATGAGTCCTCGGGAGGGTCGGGATCGGGTGGTGGAGTTCGTGCGGGACTCCGCGGGGCGGCTCGATGTGGAGGGGTGGTGGCCGCGGAGCGGCGCGGCCAGGCCCGATGTGTGCGGCCCCGGCGACCGGATGAGCGGTGCGAGCTACAGCTACGCCTGGTGGGCCCCGGCGGGCACCGATGTCGAGGGGGATGCGCGGAAGGTCGCGGACTACTGGGAGTCTCTGGGGATGACGGTGAGAGTGACCGATTCGACTCCGCGCCCGACGGTCTACGGGCAGGGCGGACCGGTGCTGCGGGCGAGCTTCGTCACCGGCGCTGTCGAGGAGATGTACATGATCGGGGCGGAGATGCCGTGCGCGCCCGGCGATTTCGAATCACTCCTCCTCGAGGACGAGGCTCAGCGCGCGGCGGGCGCGGTCCTTCCGGGTGATGAAGGGGTCGTCCCGAAGCCGGATCCGCGGGACCTCCCACTCCAGTCCGATCCGTCGGGTTCCGGCTCGGAGGGATGAGCCGCCCCGTCCACCGCGTCCGGATCGGAGATGCCGACGTCGCTTCCGTTGCCGGGGGAGGGGTCTGCCTCAGCGCGGTGCGCCCACCAGCTGCGCGACGTGCACGACGAAGGCGCGGCGGCGGTCGCGCGTCTTCTCCCCGCCCCGGGAGGCGAAGGGGGTGAGGTGCCAGATCTCGCAGAGGCCGAGGAGGGCGATGAAGAGGTCGTCGGCGGACCAGCTCGCGTCGACGACGCCGGTGCGCTGCCACTCGAGGACCCGGGCCTCGGGGGCGGGGACCCCGCCGAGCTGCTCGCCGGCCTCCTCCCAGACGCCGGCTCCCTCCAGGCGCGCCCACGTGAGCAGGCGCAGGAACTCCGGGTGCTCCCACACATGGTCGAACATGCGGCCCGCGAGGTCGGGGAGGTCCGCCGTCTCGGCGAGGAGCGTCTCGTCGAGAGCGCCGAGCGCCTCGACGACGGTCGCGACGAACAGGCCGCGCTTGCCGCCGTAGTAGGCGTAGAGCCGCTCCTTGTTCAGACCCGCCGCCGCGGCCACACGGTCGACCCGGGCGCCCGCGAAGCCGTGGGCGGCGAACTCGACGGAGGCGGCGCGGAGGATCCGCTCGCGTGCGGGCAGCGCCGCATCGGATGTCGGCTCCATGGTTCACCTCCGGGCGCTCGAACGATACACTCTTCTTCGCCCAACCAACTGGTTGGGGTGGTTCGGCCCCGATGACGCGGCTCGGATCCGGACCCGCCGGTCCCGCTCCGCTCCGTGTGAAAGGCCGCCATGCCCTCCCCGTCCGCTCCCTCCTCCGCCCGCCGCTGGTGGGTGCTCGTGATCCTCGCGCTCACGCAGCTCGTCGTCGTGCTCGACGGCACCATCGTCACGATCGCCCTCCCCGCCGCACAGGCCGACCTCGGCCTCACCGACGTCGAGCGCCAGTGGGTCGTCACCGCCTACGCCCTCGCGTTCGGCGCGCTCCTGCTCCTGGGCGGCCGCATCGCCGACTACACCGGCCGCAAGCGCACCTACCTGATCGGGATGATCGGCTTCGGCGCCGCCTCCGCCTGGGGCGGCCTCGCCACCTCCGGCACGGAGCTGATCGCCGCCCGCGGGCTGCAGGGCGCCTTCGCCGCGCTGCTCGCCCCGGCCGCTCTGGCCCTCCTCACCGTCTCCTTCCCCTCCGGCCGCGAGCGGGGCACGGCCTTCGCCGTCTTCGGAGCGGTCGCCGGAGCGGGCGCCGCCGTCGGCCTCGTGCTGGGCGGGCTGCTCACCGAGTTCGCCGACTGGCGCTGGTGCCTCCTCGTCAACGTCCCCGTCGTCGTGGTCGGCGCGATCGCCGGCCAGCTGCTCGTCACCGAGAGCCGCGCGGAGGGGCGCAACCGCTTCGACGTCGCCGGGACGATCACCGTCGCGCTCGGGCTCGCGAGCGTCGTCTACGGCTTCACCCTCGCCGAGCAGGGCTGGCTCCGCGTCGACACCCTCGGCTTCCTCCTCGTCGGCGTGCTGCTGCTGGCCCTCTTCGTGCGGATCCAGGCCCGCTCCGACCACCCGTCGCTGCCGCTGCGCATCGTCGCCGACCGCGTCCGCGGCGGAGCCTTCCTGGTCCAGGCGATCGTAGGCAGCGTGATGATCGGCTCCACCCTCTACCTGACCCTGCACCTGCAGCTGGTCCTGGGCCTGCCGCCGCTCGAGGCGGGCCTGGCCAATCTGCCGATGACGGTGACGATCATGATCGTCGCCGGAGTCGCCGCCAAGCTGCTGCCGCGCATCGGCCCGCGCGTGCTGATGATCGTCGGCCCGCTGATCGCGGCGGCCGGGCTCCTCTACCTGAGCCGCATCACCCCCGACGGCGGCTACCTCCTCGAGGTGCTGCCCGCGCTGATCCTCCTGGGCATCGGCATGGCGATGGTCTTCGTGCCGCTGCAGAACCTCGCGCTGACCGGAGTCGCGGCCCACGACGCCGGTGCCGCCGGAGCGACCGCGAACGCCGCCATGCAGATCGGCGGCTCGATCGGGCTGTCGATCTTCACGACCCTCTACGCGGGAGTCGCGGGTGAGCAGCAGTCGCCGGTCGCCTTCGTCGACGGCTACTCCGCGGTCTTCGTCGCGGCCGCGATCGGGCTGGTCGTCGCCTCCGTCGTCGCCGTCGCGATGATCCGGGTGAAGAAGGAGGAGTTCCTCGCCCATGCTCCGAAGGAGGCCGTCGCCCACCTGGGCTGATCCCGGCCTAGGCTCGGAAGCGCTATGCAGCCACTGACCGAGACCGAGATCCGCGAGTCCTTCGTCAACGCCTCCCGCAAGGAGGTCGCCGACCTCGCGCTGCCGAAGGACTTCGACGCGCTGGACTGGTCGGTCATCGACCATCTCGGCTGGCGCGACCGGAGGATGGGCCGCCGCGCCTACGTCGTCGTGCCGCTGGAGGAGCGCCTCGTCGGGGTCCTGCTCACCCAGGCCGACGCCCTGCCGCGCTCGCGGGCGCAGTGCTCGTGGTGCCGCGACGTGCAGCTCCCGAACGACGTCGTCTTCTTCGGGGCGCGGAAGGCCGGAGCGGCCGGGCGGGCGGGGGACTCGCTCGGCACGCTCGTCTGCTCCCGCTTCGAGTGCTCGGTGAACGTGCGGCGGCGCCCGTCGGTGGCCTACATCGGCTTCGACCTCGAGGCGGCGCGAGCGCAGCGGATCGCCACTCTGCGGGCGCGCACCGAGGGCTTCGCGCGCGAGGTGCTCGGCGAGGCGTGACCGCGCTCAGCGGCGCGTGGACGCGCGCACGTGCATCCGCTCGCCCTGGCGGCCGAAGAGGCTGAGGAACTCGACCTGCTGCTCGTCGGCGCGGCCGAACCAGTGCGGCACCCGGGTGTCGAACTCGGCGGCCTCGCCGGCCGGCAGCACCAGATCGTGCTCGCCGAGCCGCAGGCGGAGCCGCCCGCTCAGCACGTAGAGCCATTCGAAGCCCTCGTGCGCGCGCTGCTCCGCCGGCTCCGTCACCGGCCCGGCCGGGAGCGTGTGCTTGAACGCCTGGAGCGCGCCCGCGTCGCGGCTGAGCGGCTGGATGAGCATGCCGTTCCGGCGCACCGGCCGCCCGTGCACGCGGGGATCCTCCGGCGCCGCGCCGACGAGCTCGTCGAGCGGCGCCCCGAGGGCGCGGCCGATCGGGAGGAGCAGCTCCAGCGTCGCGCGGCGGCCGCCGCTCTCGAGGCGCGAGAGGGTGCTCGCCGAGATGCCGGTCTCGGCGGCGAGGGACGCGAGCGTGCGGTCGCGGCGGGTGCGCAGGCGACGGAGCCGCGGTCCGACGGCGGCGACGATCTCGTCGTCGGAGTGGGCGGGCGGGGTCTCGGGCACGACGCCATCCTGGCACGGGCGGTCGCGCCGCATGCCGGAACGGCACGGATCCTCGCGGCCCGCCCCGGGGCGGCGGAGCATCGACCCATGACCTCCACCGACGCCCCCACCGGCCCGTCCGTCCCCGCCCCCGCCGACGTCCTGATCCTCGGCGCCTCCTTCGCCGGCCTCGCCGCTGCCACCGCCCTCGGCCGCAGTCTCCGCGACGTCCTCGTCGTCGACGGCGGACCTCCACGCAACGCACCCTCGCCCGGTGCCCACAACGTGCTGACCCGCGACGGCGTCCCGCCCACGGAGCTGGTGCGCCTGGCGCGCGCCGAGGCCGAGGGCTACGGAGCCCGGGTGGTCGAGGGCGAGGCGGTCCGCGCCTCCGCGGGACACGAGGGCGTGACCGCGACCCTCGCCGACGGCACGGTCCTCCGCGCGCGCCGACTCCTGCTCGCGACCGGCGTCCGCGACCTGCTGCCGGAGATCCCCGGGCTCGGCGCCCGCTGGGGACGGGACGTCCTGGACTGCCCCTACTGCCACGGCTTCGAGGTGCGCGGCCGGCGGATCGGCGTGCTCGGCAGCTCGTTCGCCGGGCACCAGGCGCAGATGTTCCGGCAGCTCAGCGACCGGACGTCGATCCTGCTCCACGGCGCACCCGCGCCCGCCGGCGACGAGGCGGCGGCGCTGGCCGCCCGCGGGATCGCTCTGGTGCCCGGCCGCGTCGAGAGGGTCCTCGTCGAGGACGACCGCCTGGTCGGCGTGGTGATCGACGGTCGGCGGCACGAGCTCGACGCGCTCGTCGTCGGCCCGCGGGTCGAGGGGCGGCTCCCCGAGGGGCTCGGCCTCGAGCTCGCCGACCACCCGTCGGGAGTCGCGCGGCACCTCGCCGTCGATCCGATGGGCCGGGCCGGCGTCGCCGGAGTCTTCGCCGCGGGCTCGCTGGTCGAGCCGATGGCGCAGGTCGTCGCCTCGTCCGCCGACGGGCTGCGCGTGGGCGCGGCGATCAACCACGACCTGATCGAGGAGGAGATCGCCGCCGCACTGCGGGCCGCCTGACGCGCGCTCAGCGGCGGCGGTACTCCAGCTCCGGGCGGCCGGGGGAGCCGTAGCGGGGCGCGCGGTCCGCGACTCCGGAGTCGGCGAGGTGCTCGAGATAGCGGCGAGCGGTCACCCGCGAGATGTCGAGGCGGGTGGCGAGCTCGGCCGCCGAGAGGCCGACGGGGCCCAGCAGCGCGGTGACGGCCTCGAGGGTCTGCGCCGAGAGCCCCTTGGCCAGACCCGGGGCGTTGGAGGTGCGGAGCGCCGCGAACGCCCCGTCCACCTCGTGCTGGCTGGCGACGTCGGCGCCGTGCATCCGCTCGCGGTACGACCGGTAGCTGGCGAGCTTGGCGGCGAACGCGCTGAAGACGAACGGCTTGATCAGGTACTGCACGATGCCGGCGGCGACGGAGGCGCGCACGTTCGCGGCGTCGCGGACAGCGGTGATCGCGATGACGTCGACGTCCAGGCCCGCCGCCCGGACGGCCCGGCAGAGGTCGAGGCCGCCCATGTCCGGCAGGTTCATGTCGAGCAGGATCAGCGCGATGCCCGGGTCCGCGCGCAGCGCCCGGATCGCCTCCGCGCCGCTGCCGGCGACCGCGGCCACCTCGAAGCCGTCGACCCGCCGGACGTAGTCGGCGTGGGCGCTCGCGGTCAGAGGCTCGTCCTCGACGACGAGCACCCGGATCACGACGCCACCCGCGCGGGCAGCGGCAGCTGCACCGTGAACACCGCGCCGACGTGGCGCGAGACCTCGATCGAGCCGCCGAGCCGCTCCACCACCTGCTGCACCAGCGCCAGGCCGATGCCGCGGCCGAAGCCGTCCGACTCCTTCGTCGAGTAGCCGCGCGCGAAGACGTCGGCGGCGCTCGCGACTCCGGGGCCGCTGTCCGACACCTGCACCACCAGCTCGCCCTCCGCGAGGCCGAGGTAGACCTCCACCCACGGCTCGCGGTCCGGAGCGGAGGAGGCGGCTGCGTCGAGGGCGTTGTCGATCAGATTGCCCAGCACCGTCACGAGGTCCCCGGGCTCCAGCCCCTGCGTGCCGGGCTCGAGGTGCGTCTCGAAGTGCAGCTCGACGCCGCGCTCGCGGGCCTGTGCGGCCTTGCCCAGCAGCAGGGCGGCGATCACCGGCTCCTGCACGGAGCCGAGGACCCGGTCGGCCAGGCGCTGGCTGAGGTTCAGCTCGCCGGCGGCGAACGCGAGCGCCTCGTCGGGGCGGCCGAGCTCGATCAGCGACGCGATGGTGTGCAGGCGGTTCGAGAACTCGTGGGTCTGCGAGCGCAGCGCGTCCGAGAGGGTGCGCAGCGACTCCAGCTCGCCGCTCACCCGCTGCAGCTCGGTGCGGTCCCGGAGCGTGACGACCGTGCCGAGGGGGCGGGCTCCGGGGGAGGCGGCGGGCCGCTCGTTCACCACGAGGATCCGCTCGCGGGCCACGACCAGGCGGTCCGAGACGGGCTCGTCGTCCTGCAGCAGCTCGCGCAGGGCGACGGGGAGGTCGAGCTCGGCGACCGGCACCGGCGTCCGCACGCCCTCGAGCCCGAGCAGCTCCAGCGCGTGGTCGTTGGCGAGCACCAGCCGGCCGCGGTCGTCGACCAGCAGCAGCCCCTCCCGCACCGAGTGCAGGACGGACTCGTAGTAGGCGAAGACCTGGCTCATCTGCTCCGGGCCCCGCCCGCCCGTGACCCGCCGCAGGTAGCGGGCGAGGAGCCACGAGCCGAGCGCGCCGAGCGCGACCGCCCCGAGCGCGCCCCACGCGACGACCTGCACGCGGGCGGCGAAGGAGGCGTCCACGGCCGAGAGCGTGACGCCCGCCGACACGAGCGCGACGACCGCGCCGTCGGCGTCCTCGATCGGCGCGACGGCGCGGACGGAGGGCCCGAGCGTGCCGGTGTACGTCTCGGTGAAGGTCCGCCCCTCCAGCGCGGGCTCGATCGTGCCCTGGAACGGCAGGCCGATCCGGTCGCGGTCGCGGTGGGTGTACCGGGTGCGGTCGGGGGCCATGATCGTGAGGAAGTCGACGCCGGTGTCCCGCATGACCTCCTCGGCGTACGGCTGCAGGCTCGCGGAGGGATCCGCACCGGCCGTCGACTCGAGGACGAACGGATTGTCGGCCACCGTCCGCGCCACGACGAGGCTCCGCTGGGCGGCCTCGTCGCCCGCCCGGCTCCGCGCGTCGAGGGCCAGCACCGCGACGGCCGCCGCGGCTATCAGCAGGATGCTCAGCAGCTGCACGGCGAACAGGCGCGCGGCGATGCTGCCGCGCGGTCCGCGTGCGCTCGGCGTCCTGACCATGCCACTCCCTCGTGAGCGAGCGCTCGGGGCGCCCCGCCGTGAACAGTATGAACGCAACCGTGCCGGGCTCCGGAGGCGGGGCCACCATCGTCCTACCCCCTCACCTCGACGAAGAGAAGGACACCCCCATGGCGAAGACGCCTCAGACGCCGTCCGACCGGCTGATCCCCGCGGTCACCCCTCCGAAGACCCGGCGGCGCATCGACCGGAACCACTGGCTCTACATCGCCGTCATCATCGCCGTGGTCGCCGGCGTCGTGGTCGGACTCGTCGCTCCCGCCTTCGCGGCGACGCTCGAGCCCGTCGGCAAGGCCTTCGTCGGACTGATCAAGATGATGATCGCGCCGATCATCTTCTGCACCATCGTCATCGGCATCGGCTCCATCGCGAAGGCCGCCACGGTCGGCAAGGTCGGCGGACTCGCGCTGGGCTACTTCATCGTGATGTCGACCTTCGCCCTGGCGATCGGCCTCGTCGTCGGCAACATCCTGCACCCGGGCGAGGGCCTCGACATCTCGAGCGCCACCTACGACACCAGCGACCTCAAGGCCGAGAGCACCAGCGACTTCGTCCTCGGGATCATCCCCGTCTCGCTGTTCTCCTCGCTCGTGGACGGCAGCATCCTGCAGACCCTCTTCGTCGCGCTGCTCGTCGGCTTCGCGCTGCAGAAGATGGGCGCCAAGGGCCAGCCGATCCTCGGAGCGATCAAGCAGCTCCAGGTCCTGGTCTTCCGCATCCTCTCGATGGTGCTCTGGGTCGCCCCGATCGGCGCGTTCGGCGCCATCGCCGCGGTCGTCGGCAAGACCGGCTGGGGAGCGGTCGTCGCTCTCGCCACCCTGATGATCGGCTTCTACATCACCTGCGCGATCTTCGTGGTCGTCGTCCTCGGCCTGCTGCTGCGCCTGGTGACCGGCGTCAGCATCTTCTCGCTGATGAAGTACCTGGCCCGCGAGTACCTGCTGATCGTCGGCACCTCCTCCTCGGAGGCGGCGCTGCCCCGCCTGATCGCGAAGATGGAGCACCTCGGCGTCTCCAAGCCCGTCGTCGGCATCACCGTGCCCACCGGCTACTCCTTCAACCTCGACGGCACGGCGATCTACCTCACGATGGCGTCGCTGTTCATCGCCTCGGCCACCGGAGCGCCGATGTCGATCCCGGAGCAGATCGGCCTCCTCCTCTTCATGATGATCGCCTCGAAGGGCGCCGCGGGCGTCACCGGAGCGGGCCTGGCCACGCTGGCCGGCGGCCTCCAGTCCTTCCGTCCCGACCTGGTCAACGGCGTCGGCGTGATCGTCGGCATCGACCGCTTCATGTCCGAGGCCCGCGCGGTCACCAACTTCACCGGCAACGCGGTCGCCACCCTTCTCGTGGGCACCTGGACCAAGCAGATCGACATGGTGCAGGTCCGCGAGGTCCTCGGCGGGCGCTCGCCCTTCGACGAGACCACGCTCGGAGCGGACGAGCACGAGGCCCCCGCGTCGGGCACCTCGATCACCGAGGGGATCGCCTCGATCCAGGACTCCGACGAGGCGTCGCGGATGCGTGCGGAGATCGCGGCCAAGCGCTAGCCGATCCGATCGCGACGGCCCCGCCTCCCGGACCCGGTCCGGGAGGCGGGGCCTTCGTCGTGCGCGGGTCAGTGCCTCCGCACCCCGAGCAGAGGCAGGGTCACCGAGCAGAGCGGCCCGATCAGCACCGCGAAGAGGAGGGTGCCGAGGCCGGCGTCGCCGCCGAGGGCCCAGCCGATGAGCAGCACCGTGAGCTCGACGCCCGAGCGCGCCACCCAGATCGGCAGGCCCGTGCGGGTGTGCAGGCCCAGCATCAGTCCGTCGCGGGGCCCCGGACCGAGGCGGGCGCCGATGTAGATCCCGCTCGCGACCGCCAGCAGAACGAGACCGCCGGCGAAGAGCAGGCCGCGGGCCCACCACTCGTCCGGCGTCGCCAGCACGCGCAGCCCGACATCGATCATCGTGCCGACCACGAGCACGTTCAGCACGGTGCCGAGACCGGGCCGCTGTCGGAGGGGGATCCACAGCAGCAGGACGAGCAGGCCGATCACGTTCGTGAGCAGTCCGATCCCGAGCCCGGTCTGGTGCGCGACCCCCTGGGCGAAGACGGTCCACGGGTCCACGCCGATCGCCGCGCGGATCATCATCGCGTCGGCGAATCCGTAGAGGATCAGGCCCACCAGCAGGCGCGGCACGGGTCGGAGGCGCCACTGGCCAGCCGGGGGAGCGGCGGCGGCGACGGGAGCGGTGAGCGTCATGGACTCATCACAGCGCGATATTGGCCTTCTTCGCGCGGTCCAATCCGGCTACCTTGGACGCATGGCTGATGTCCACTTCGGCGCGCGCGCCCTGCAGACCCTCCTCGGCGACTGGCGCGAGCAGCGCGGCACCCGGCCCGCCTACCTCGCGCTGGCCGACCGGATCCGCCTCCTCGGGATCGATGGCCGCATCCCCGCGGGCAGCCGCCTGCCCGCCGAGCGCGAGCTCTCGGCCCGCCTCGGCGTCAGCCGCACGACCGTGGCCGCCGCGTACCGCGAGCTGCGCGACAGCGGCTACCTCGTCAGCGTGCGCGGCTCCGGCAGCGTCACCCGCCTGCCGGGAGCGGCCGTGCACGCGGTGCCCTCGCTCGCGCCGGACTTCCTCGACTTCACCAAGGCGGCCCTGCCCGCCGTACCCGAGCTGGCCGAGGCGTACACTCGCGCGGCGCAGGCGGCCCCCGAGCACTTCGACTCCGGCTCCTACGACACGGTCGGCCTGCCGGTGCTGCGCCGCGCGATCGCCGAGCGCTACACCGCGCGGGGTCTGCGCACCGAGCCCGGCCAGATCATGGTGACCATCGGCGCGCAGCACGCGATCGCGCTCGTCGCCCGCACGCTGCTCGCGCGGGGTGACCGGGCGCTGATCGAGGCCCCGACCTACCCGCACGCCTACGAGGCCCTCCGGCTGGCCGGCGCGCGGCTCGTGCCGGTGAACGTCGACGGGGCGGACGGCTGGGACGGAGAGGGCCTGATCGCCGCGCTGCGCGGCACGAGCCCGAGCCTGGCCTACCTGATGCCCGACTTCCACAACCCGACGGGCCGCTCCATGGCCCCCGAGCTGCGGGAGCGGGCGATCGCCGCCGCGGCCCGGCAGGGCACGCTGATCATCGCCGACGAGACGACGGCCGAGCTCGACATCGACCGGCGGATGACGCCGCTGCCGTTCGCCGCCTACGGGCCCGAGGGGACGGTGCTCTCGATCGGCTCCGTCGGCAAGACGCTGTGGGGCGGCATCCGGATCGGCTGGATCCGCGCCGAGCGGGCGGTGATCCGCAAGCTGGCGCTGGCGCGCTCGGCGAGCGACCTCGGCACGCCGATCCTGGAGCAGCTCCTGGTCGCGGACATGCTCGGCCGGATGGACGGCGTGCTGGAGCTGCGGCGCTCGCAGCTGCGCGCGGGCCGCGACCACCTCGAGGCGGCCCTGGCGCGCGCGATCCCGGAGTGGAGCGTGCCGCGGGTCTCGGGCGGCCTCTCCACCTGGGTGGGCCTGGGCCGGCCGGCGAGCTCGCAGCTGGCGCTCGCCGCCCGGACGGCGGGACTGCTGATCACCGCGGGCCCGCGCTTCGGGATCGACGGCGCCTTCGAGCGCTTCCTCCGCATCCCGATCGGCTACTCGCCCGAGGCGACCGACCGGGCCGTGGAGGCGCTCGCGACGGCGTGGGCGCAGGTCGCCCGGCACCCGGCGGCCGACCCGGGGTACCTCGCCGACGTGGTCTGAGGTGGAGTGCCCGCCGGGCGTGTGAGATCGTTCTCTCATGAGCGACGGGTACGGCTACCTGCTGGTCCACTTCGTGGAGGACCGGACCGGCCACAGCGAGAAGATCTTCCTCTCGCTCAGCCGGGGCGACGATCCGCTGCGCTGGCGAGCGCTCGGGCCGGTGCTGGAGTGGACCGGCGGCACGGGCGGCGTCCGCGACCCCCACATCGTCCGCGGACCGCGGGGCTTCCACCTCGTCGCCACCGACCTCCGCGTCTGGCGGCCCGAGGGCCCGGACTGGGACCTCTACCGGCACCGGGGGAGCCGCGACCTCGTGGTCTGGGACTCCCCGGACCTCCTCGAGTGGTCCGAGCCGCGCGCGGTCGCCGTCGCTCCCGAGGGCGCGGGCATGGCCTGGGCGCCGGAGTCGGTCTACGACCCGGTCTCGGGCGACTTCCTCGTGCACTGGTCCTCCGGCCTGGCCGAGGACGGCGACCCCGCCACCGGCGAGACGGGCGACAGCCGCATCCTGCTCTCCCGCACGCGCGACTTCCGCACGTTCACCGAGCCCGAGACCTACCTGCGGCTTCCCGGCGGAGTGATCGACATGACGCTGCTGATCGAGGGCACGGCCGTCCACCGCTTCGCCAAGCAGCACGACGACGCCCCCGACACGATGCAGGTGTTCCAGCAGGTCGGCTCCTCCCTCCTCGCGGACGACTTCGCCACCGTCGCGCGGGGGATCGGGCAGGAGCTCGGCCCGAGCATCGAGGGCCCGCTGGTCTTCCGGCACCACCGCGAGGAGCGCTGGTCGCTCTGGGTCGACCAGTACGCCCTCCGCCCCTACGGCTACCGCGCCTACACGAGCACCGACCCGGCCTCGGGCCGCTGGGAGCTCGCGGAGGAGTTCGACCTGCCCGAGGACACCAAGCACGGAGCGGTCCTCCCGCTCACCCGATCCGAGTACACGGCGCTCGACGAGCGCCACCCCGCCTGAGAGGCCCCGCATGACCGACTTCAGCCCCCGTCTCGCCGACGCCCTCGTCACCGTCCTCGGTGCCGACGGCGCTCCGCTCGCCCACGCCGACGTGACGGTCGAGCAGCGACGCCACGCCTTCGCCTTCGGCTGCACCCCTCCGAGCACCGACCCCGCGCGCGCCGAGGAGCGCCGGCTCTGGCTCGACCTGTTCGACACGGCGACGCTCCCCGTCTACTGGGGCCGCTTCGAGCCGGAGCGCGGCCGCACCGCGACGGAGGAGGTGCTCGCCGAGGCGCGCGCGCTCGCCGCGGACGGCGTCCGGCTGAAGGGGCACCCGCTGGTCTGGCACTACGTGAAGCCGGAGTGGCTCGACGCGCTGCCGCTGGACGAGGCCGAGCAGCTCCTCCGCGCGCGCATCCGCCGGGAGGTGGGCGCCTTCGCCGAGCTGATCGACACCTGGGACGCGATCAACGAGGTCGTCATCATGCCGCGCTTCGCGAACGAGCCGGACGGCGTGACGAACGCCGTCACCCGCCTCGCCCGCGAGAAGGGACGCGTCGGCATGGTCGAGCTGGCCTTCTCGGAGGCGCGCAGCCTCGGCACCGGACCGGTGCTCGTGCTGAACGACTTCGACCTCGGGCCCGAGTACGAGCGGCTGATCGAGGACGTGCTCGAGGCCGGGATCCGGCCCAATGCGATCGGCCTGCAGTCGCACATGCACCAGGGGTTCCGCGGGGAGGAGCAGATCGCGGCGATCTGCGACAGGTTCGCGCGCTTCGGCCTGCCGCTGCACTGGACCGAGACCACCCTCGTCTCGGGCGAGCTGATGCCCGCCGAGATCGAGGACCTCAACGACCACGTGGTCGAGGACTGGCCGACCACTCCGGAGGGGGAGGCACGGCAGGCGGACGAGATGGTGCGGCACTACGAGACGCTGGTCGCGCATCCGGCGGTCGAGGCGATCACCTACTGGGGCTTCGACGACGCCGGAGCCTGGCTCGGAGCGCCGGGCGGGTTCCTCCGCCGCGACGGGAGCCCGAAGCCGGCCTACGAGGCGCTGCGCTCGCGGATCCGCGGGGACTGGTGGCTCGAGCCGACGGTGCTCCGGACGGACGCCGAGGGGCGCGTCGGTGTCCGGGCCTTCGCCGGGGACTTCGCGCTCTCGAGCGCGGGGGCGGGCGCTGCAGTGAGCCTCCCTGTCGGGTCGTCGACGGCGGAGGTCCGCCTGGGCTGAGGGCGTCCGGGCCGGCCGGTGGCGCGGGTCGCCCCGTCGCGCGCCCCGGAACGCCGCGTCCCTCCCAACACTCAGTCGGCTGATGGAAGACTCGGAGGGTGCATCTCCTCGCGGTCCTCAGCATGAAGAACCGGGCGCTCATCGCGCTCGTCACCGTCGTCATCGCCGTCTTCGGCGGAGTCGCCCTGACCGGGCTCAAGCAGGAGCTCGCGCCGTCGATCTCCTTCCCGCAGCTCGCCGTCGTCACGTCCTACCCGGGCGCCGCTCCGGAGGTGGTCAACGACGACGTCTCGACGCCGATCGAGACCGCCATCCAGGGGGTGCCGGGGCTCGAGACGACCAGCGCGACGTCCTCCACGGACTCCTCCCTCATCTCGGCGTCCTTCACCTACGGCACCGATCTCGCCACCGCCGAGCAGAAGATCCTGCAGGCGATCAACCGGATCAAGAGCACGCTCCCGGACGGCGTCGACCCGCAGGTGGTCACCGGCTCCCTCGACGACCTGCCGGTGCTGCAGCTCGCCGTGTCGAGCGACGGCGACGCGGACGCGCTGGCCGAGCGCCTGCGCACCACGGTCATCCCGGACCTGGAGAAGGTCGAGGGCGTGCGCGAGGCGGCGCTCGTCGGCGAGACCGCCCAGCGCGTCACGATCACCCCGGACGACGCGGCGCTCGCCGCGGCCGGCCTCTCGACCGGCGACATCCGCTCGGCCCTGCAGCAGAACGGCGTGCTCGTCGCGGGCGGACAGATCACCCAGGACGGGTCGACCTTCTCGGTGCAGTCGGGCGTCAAGCTCGACTCGACCGACGCGATCGCGGCGCTGCCGCTGCTGCCGTCCGCAGGTGCCTCCGCGGGTGCGGGCGGCGCCGGTGCGTCAGCGGGTGCGGGTGCCTCCGCGGGTGCCGGGGCTTCCGCCGGCGGCTCCGACGCCGGAGCAGCGGCGGGAGGCGCGGCCGTGACCGCAGAGCCGACGGTCACCACCCTCGGCTCCGTCGCGACGGTCGCCGTCACCGACGCCCCCGTCACCTCGATCTCGCGCGTCAACGGCCAGCCCGCCCTGACCCTCTCGATCACCAAGCTCCCGGCCGCGAACACCGTCGACGTGTCGACCGGCGTGGCCGCGCTGCTCCCGGACCTCGAGGAGTCGATCGGCGACAACGCCGCCTTCACCCCGGTCTTCGACCAGGCGCCCTACATCCAGGAGTCGATCGCGTCGCTCGCGCAGGAGGGGGCGCTCGGCCTCGTCTTCGCCGTGCTGGTGATCCTGCTGTTCCTGCTCTCGGTGCGCTCGACCCTGGTCACGGCCATCTCGATCCCGACCTCGGTGCTGATCACGTTCATCGGCCTGCAGACGGCCGGCTACACCCTCAACATCCTGACCCTCGGCGCGCTCACCATCGCGATCGGCCGTGTGGTCGACGACTCCATCGTCGTGATCGAGAACATCAAGCGGCACCTCGACGCGGGTGAGGACCGGGCCCGGACCATCGCGGTCGCCGTCCGCGAGGTCGCCGGCGCGATCACCGCCTCCACGATCACCACGGTCGCGGTGTTCCTGCCGATCTCGTTCGTCGGCGGCACCACGGGCGAGCTGTTCCGGCCCTTCGCGCTGACCGTGTCGATCGCCCTGCTCGCCTCACTCGTGGTGGCGCTGACGATCGTGCCGGTGCTCGCCTACTGGTTCCTCCGCCCCTCGAAGCGACCGGCGGTGCGCCAGGCCGCGCAGGCGGCGCTCGCGGAGGAGCGCGCGGCGGCCGGAGGGGCACCCGCCTCGGGGGTCCCGGCCGACACCGCCGCGCCGGTCGAGGAGGCCCCGCACCACGGCGCCCACGCCGCTCCCCGGCGGGCGCGCGGGCTGCAGTCGGTGTACGGCCCGATCATCCACTGGACGCTGAAGCACTCGGTCGTCACCGTCCTCCTCGCGCTGCTCGTGCTCGTCGGGACCGGTGCGCTGTACCCGCTGATGAAGACGAACTTCCTCGGCTCCAGCGGGCAGGACACCTTCACCGTCACACAGACGGTCCCCGTCGGCCAGAGCCTCGACGCGCAGGACGCGACGGCGCAGCAGGCGAGCACGGCGATCCTCGGCGTCGACGGCGTCGAGACCGTCCAGCTCACCGTCGGCTCCTCCGGCGGTCTGCAGAGCGCGTTCGGCGGGGGAGGAGGCGGCGGCACCTCGATCCGCTACTCCGTCACCACCGATGAGTCGGCCGACCAGGAGGCCGTGCAGGCGGACGTCCGCGACGCGCTGTCGGGCGTCGCCTCGGCCGAGGACATCAGCGTCGCCGCCTCCTCCGGCTTCGGCGCCTCCTCGGACATCGAGGTCGACCTCTCGACCGCCTCGCAGAGCGACCTCCAGAGCGCGAGCGACCAGCTCCTCGAGGCCCTGCGCGGGACCGACGGGATCAGCCAGGCCGAGAGCAACCTCTCCTCCTCGCTGCCCTACATCGCGGTGCGGGTCGACCGCGACGCCGCGGCCCGGGCGGGTCTCAGCGAGGTCGCCGTGGGCACGATCGTCAGCCAGGCGCTCCAGCCCAGCCAGGTCGGCAGCGTCGTGATCGACGACCGCACCCTCTCGATCTACCTGGCCGACGGGCAGCCGCCGGCCACCGTGGACGAGCTGCGGAACCTCGAGGTGCCGACCCTCACCGGCACCGTCGCGCTCTCCACCCTCGCGGCGGTCGAGCAGACGGACGGTCCGGCGAGCATCACCACCGAGCGCGGGCAGCGCACCGCGACCATCACCGTCACCCCGGAGGGCGACGACCTCGCCTCGGCCAACGTCGCCGTGCAGAACGCGATCGACGCGACGGCGCTTCCGGCCGGTGTCGACGCCTCCCTCGGCGGAGTGACCGCCGACCAGGCCGACGCGTTCTCGCAGCTGGGCATCGCGCTGCTGGTCGCGATCCTGATCGTCTACGTCGTGATGGTGGCTACGTTCCGCTCGCTCCTGCAGCCGCTGCTCCTGCTCGTGTCGGTGCCGTTCGCGGCGACCGGCGCGATCCTCCTGCAGGTGATCACCGGCGTGCCGCTGGGCGTGCCGTCCCTGATCGGCGTGCTGATGCTGATCGGCATCGTCGTCACGAACGCGATCGTGCTCGTGGACCTGGTGAACCAGTACCGCGACCGCGGGATGCCGGTGCGGGAGGCGCTGCTGCACGGCACCGAGCGGCGGCTCCGGCCCATCCTGATGACCGCCCTCGCGACGATCTTCGCCCTCCTGCCGATGGCGCTGGGGATCACGGGCCACGGCGGCTTCATCTCGCAGCCGCTGGCGATCGTCGTGATCGGCGGCCTGGTGTCCTCGACGGTGCTGACCCTCGTGGTCCTGCCCGTCGTCTACAACCTGGTCGAGGGGTATCGTGAGCGGCGGCGTGCCGCCCGCGCCGGGAAGGCGTCGGCATGACGGACATCAGGGATGCGGCCGAGACGGTCGGCTCGCGCTGGCGCAGCGGCCCGGAGCGCGCCACCGCGGTCCTCGACGAGATCGGTCCGGAGCGCTTCGTCGCCCGCGACTTCCGCCCGGGCACGCTCCGGCACCTCGTGCTGATCCGCTTCCGCCCGACAGCGCTGGTCGCCGAGGCGGACGAGGTCACCCGCCGCTTCCTCGCCCTGGCCGACGAGTGCGTCCGCGACGGACGGCCCTACATCGAGTCGATCGAGACGGGGCCGCAGCTGAGCATCGAGGGCGCGGGCGAGGGCTTCGACCGCGCGTTCCTGCTGACCTTCTCCTCCGAGGGCGACCTGCATTACTACCTGGGCCGGCCGGCCGTCGAGGACCCCGCGCACTGGGATCCGGCGCACGACGCGTTCAAGGAGTTCGTCGGGCCGTTCGTCGACACGGCCGGCATCGTCGCGTTCGACTTCCGACCCGAAGAGCACTGATGGCGACTCCCGACTTCGTGCTGCGGCTGCGCGAGCGGATCGGGACCGAGCTGCTCTGGCTCACCGGCGTGACCGCGGTGATCCTCCGGGAGGAGCCGGCGCTCGAGGTCCTGCTCGTCCGGCGCGCCGACACCGGCGCCTGGACGGCCGTCACCGGGATCATCGACCCGGGCGAGACCGTCGCCGGGACCGCCCGCCGCGAGGCGCAGGAGGAGGCGGGCGTCGAGATCGAGGTCGAGCGCCTCGTGCAGGTGCACACCCTCCCGTCGATGCAGTACCCCAACGGGGACCGCTCGCAGTACCTCGACCACGTGGTGCGCTGCCGCTGGATCTCGGGGGAGGCCCACGTCGCGGACGACGAGTCGACCGAGGTCGGCTGGTTCGCGCCCGACGCGCTGCCGCCGATGTCGGACGAGCACCGCGCCCGGATCCAGCGGGCGCTGTCGGACGAGCCGGGCTGCTCGATCGACTGACGGCGGGGGTGCGCGCCGGACGAGGGCGGGGCCGCCTCCCGGGAGCGGCACTCGGATCGGAGCGGGCGTCCTGCCGTGTCGGCCTCCGACCGGACGGGCCCTCGGGCCGGGCTCCTCGGACCCGGCCCCTCGGTCCGGGCTCCTCGGACCCGGCTCGCCTCGGAGCGGGCGCTGCTCAGACCGGACGCGCGAAGCAGAGCACCGCGTCGTCGCCGACGTGGGCTCCGAAGCCGTCGATCGCCGTGAAGCCGAGCGCCTCGGCCGCTGCGGCGAGCTCCGGCGCGGCGGCCAGGCGCAGCGTGCGGATCCGCTGCACCCGCGCCCACGACTCCGCCGCCGCGACGAGCCGTCGGGCGACTCCCGTGCGCCGGTGGACGGAGGCGACCACGAGCTCCAGCACCTCGGCGAAGTCGTCCGGGCCGGGAGCGAGCACCAGGGCGCCCGCCGCCGCCCCGTCGATCCGGGCGATCAGGACGCGGGCGTGCGGGGGCGGGACCGCGGCGAGGAGGCCCTCCGCTCCGGCTGCGTCCTCGAGGCGGACGACGACTCCGCTCACGAGCCCAGGTGGGCGCGGAGGAACTCGACGACCCGAGCGCGCAGAGCGTCGTCGAGCAGCGCGATCGAGTGCAGCGAGCCGGGGAGGACGAGGAGGTCGACCCTCGAGCCCGCTCCGCGCAGCGCCTCGGCGAAGCGGGTCGACTGGCTGAGCGCGACCCGTTCGTGCGCCGCGTGCGCGATGAGGAACGGCGGCTCGGAGCCGTCCACCTGCGCGAGGGGCGAGGCGGCGGTGGCGACCGGGCAGGAGGCGAGGTCCGCGCAGTCGAGGTAGCTGCGCACGGCGGCCGCGACTCCGACCACCGGGTCGTCGTCGGCGAGGCCGGCGGCGCTGAGATCGGAGGGGCCGCTCAGGTCGACCACGGCGGCCAGGCGCGACGAGGTCGCCGGCAGCGTGCCGAGCAGAGAGGCGAGGTTGCCGCCGGCCGAGCCGCCGAAGGCCGCCACCTGCTCCGGATCGATGCCGAAGCGCGCGGTCTGCTCCGGCTCGAGCAGCCAGTCGAGGGCGGCCGTCACATCGTCGAGCTGCGCGGGGAACACGGCGGCGGGCGCGAGGCGGTAGTCGACCGAGACGGCGACGAACCCCTCCGATCCGAGCCAATGGCAGATCGGGCGCCAGTTCGCGTCGGCCTTGCCTCCACGGGCCCAGCTGCCGCCGTGCACGACGAGGACGGCGGGCCGCGGCTCCGCCGACGGGGCAGGGGAGGAGCAGACGTCGACGCTCTGCCCGGTGCTCGCGTCGTAGACGACGTCGGCCGTCACGCTCACGCCGGACCAGTCGGGTGCGGGTGCCGCTCCGAGCGCCTGCGCCACCGGCTCCGAGACGGGAGTGGTGCTCGCGCAGCCCGAGAGGAGCAGTGCGAGGGCGGCCAGGACCGCGGCGACGCGTCGCGGGGATCGGGTGGGCTCGCGCATGAGTGCGATCAGCGTACGGGGTGCCCGGCGCCCCGGATGCGGCACCCCCGCGATCAGGGGGTGCCGGGCTCGCGCTGCAACCGGACCAGGACGACCCCCGCGAGGATCAGCGCGCCGCCGCCGAACTGGATCGGCGCGGGCAGCTCGCCGAGGATCAGCCATGCGGCCGCGATCGAGAACAGCACCTCCGTCAGCCCGACGAAGGAGGCGATCCGCGTGCCGAGGCGGCGTCCGCCCTCGATCCCGAGCAGATACGCCAGCACGGTCGACATGCCGAGGATCACGCCCGCGGGGAGGAGCCAGCTGACCTCCGCTCCGACGAACACCACCTCTCCGAAGGTCGCGCGCAGCGGTGTGACGCCGAGCGCCCCGAGTGCCAGCAGGATCGCGGCGCCGACGGTCATCGCCCCCGCCGTGAGCGCGATCGGCGGCAGCTCCGGATCCACCCGACCGGCGATGACGTAGTAGACGCACAGGCCGAGCGAGGCGGTCAGCGCCCAGGCGATGCCGACCAGCTCGGGGGTCGACTCGCCGGACAGGTCGAGCACGAGCACCAGGCCGCCGAGCGCGAGCGCGGAGCCGGCGAGGGTGAAGCGGCCGGGGTGCCGGCGGGTGCGCGCCCAGGCGAGGAGGACGAGGAACACCGGCGCGAGGTACTCGATCAGCAGGGCGACGCCGACCGACATGTGCTCGATCGCGCTGTAGAAGCAGAGCTGCGCGGCGATCACGGCGAAGACTCCGTAGAGGGCGATCGTGCCGAGGTTGCGGCGGAGCACGGGCCAGCGGCCGCGGAGGGACAGGACCGCCGGGATCGCGAGGATCAGGGCCGCGCCGCCCGCCCGCCAGAGGACCGCGGACGCCGGCGTCCAGCCCGCCTCGAGGAGCGGCTTCACGAACGGCCCGCCCAGACCGAACGCCGCCGACGCGGCCAGCGCCGCGACGAGGCCCGAGCCGAGGCGCCGTGCAGGCGCGGGCGCGCTCGCGGCGGGGAGGGTGACGGCGGCGGTGCTCTCGGCGGTCATGGCCGGCTCCTTCAGGAGTCAAAAGGATTACACTCGTGACAGCGAGCTGATCGCACACTACTGAGCCGCACTGTCAGGAGTCAACATGGTGTTCGCCTATGACGTCGAGGCGTCACTGACCTCCACCGCCACCCTCGTCAACACGCTCCCCGAGCTGTCGCCGTCCGGCGAGGACGAGATGGCGACGATCGAGCAGCTGGACGACTTCCTCCTCGAGAACCGGTACACGGGCAGCCGCGACGGATCGGCCGAGGAGCTGGAGGCCGTGCGGGCGATCCGCTCCTCCCTCCGCACCCTCTGGCTCACGCGGGCCGAGGAGGACCTCGTCCCCGTCGTCAACGGGATGCTCGACTCCGGCCGCGCGCTCCCGCAGCTGGTCCGGCACGGACCCTACGGCTGGCACCTCCACGCGACGCGCGACGAGAGCCCGCTCGCCACGCGCATCCTGGTCGAGGCCGCCATGGCGTTCGTCGACGTGATCCGCGGCGACGAGCGCGAGCGGATCCGCGTCTGCGCGGCGGAGGACTGCGAGGCGGTGCTCGTGGACTTCTCCCGCAACCGCTCGAAGCGCTACTGCGACACGGGCAACTGCGGCAATCGCGCGAACGTGGCCGCGTACCGGGCTCGGCGGGCGTCGCAGTAGCGGACGGGCGGTAGCTGCGCACGGGCTCGCGCGTCGATCGTGCTGCGGCTCGGGGTCGGGGGGCTGTATGCGGGGCGACTCCGCGGGGGACCGGTTGCGGAGATGCGCGGCTCCCGGGCTTCGCGGCTCCCGGGCTTCGCGGCTCCTGGCTTTCGCGGCCCCCGACCTGAGCGGCTCCTGGCCGCACGTCTCCCCGCCCTAGCCAGGCTCCGGGGCCGCGTGTAGACTCGCTCGGTCGGCTCTTGACACCGTGCGTTCTCGTGCGGATGGGTTTGTTAGTCAAGTGGGCCGAGTCTCCGACAGTCGTCGTGAGACGAATCACATGTGTGAATCGGCCCCGGTCAATGACTCGCCCGGGTTCTCCCCCTGCTGCCCCGCAGCAGTCCAGCGCACGGACGCCCCTCACGACGGGGCTCCTCCGGCGTCGCCTCCTCGCGCACGACCTGAACCCAGGAAGAACTGCCATGCCCAAGAACAAGAAGCCCGCCGGCGGACGTCCGGCCAAGAACTTCGAGCCCAACCGCTTCGGCGCCTCGAGCGGCAAGTCCCAGCTCGGCGGCCGCTCGCGCTTCCCCGGCGCCAAGCCGGGCTCGCGCAGCGAGGGCCACCGCGGATTCCGCGCCGTCGACGAGAACGCCCCCAAGAAGGCGCGCTGGAACGCCGACGAGCGCGCCGAGCGGGCCACCGAGCGCGCCGATCGGCCCGCCCGCGGGTACGACCGCGACGAGCGGCCCTCTCGCGGCTACGACCGCGACGCGCGTCCGGCCCGCTCGAACGACCGTGACGAGCGTCCGGTCCGCGGGTACGACCGCGACGCACGCCCGGCGCGCTCGAACGACCGCGACGAGCGTCCGGCGCGATCCTTCGATCGCAGTGACCGTCCGGCGCGATCCTTCGATCGCAGTGACCGTCCGGCCCGTTCCTTCGACCGCAATGCGCGTCCGGCGCGCTCGAACGATCGCGACGAGCGTCCGGCGCGCTCCTACGGGCGCGATGAGCGTCCGGCGCGTTCCTTCGATCGCAGTGACCGTCCGGCCCGTTCCTTCGACCGCGATGCGCGTCCGGCGCGCTCGAACGATCGCGACGAGCGTCCGGCGCGTTCCTTCGACCGGAGCGACCGCCCGGCCCGTTCCTTCGACCGCGATGCGCGTCCGGCCCGCTCGAACGACCGCGACGATCGTCCGGCCCGCTCCTACGGACGCGACGACCGTCCGGCCCGCACCGGCGACCGCGACGAGCGCCCCTCGCGCGGCTACGACCGCACCGAGCGTCCCGCCCGCTCGTTCGACCGCAGCGACCGCCCGGCCCGCTCCTTCGACCGGGACGCGCGTCCCTCGCGCGGCCACGACCGCGGCGACCGCCCGACCCGCTCGTTCGACCGCGACTCCCGGCCCTCGCGCCGCGACTCCGGCTCGGACTTCTACCCCAGCCGCGACGCCCGTGCGCCGCACCAGGCCGACGACGTCGTGCTCGAGCGCCTCGAGGCGACCGCCACGCTCGCCGTCGACGTCGAGGGCGTCACCTTCGGCGACCTCGGCCTGGGCGGGAACATCGTCCGGATGCTGACCGAGCTCGGAGCGGCCGCGCCGTTCCCGATCCAGGCCGCGACCATCCCCGAGGTGCTCGCCGGCAAGGACGTCCTCGGACGCGGCAAGACCGGCTCCGGCAAGACCATCGCCTTCGGCGCCCCCGTCGTCGAGCGGCTGATGGAGAACAACGGAGCGAAGGGCCGCAAGCCGGGCCGCGCTCCGCGGGCGCTCATCCTCGCGCCGACCCGCGAGCTCGCCATGCAGATCGACCGGACCATCCAGCCGATCGCCCGCTCCGTCGGCCTGTTCACGACGACCATCTACGGCGGCGTCCCCCAGTACAAGCAGGTCGGAGCCCTCCAGCGCGGAGTCGACATCGTCATCGCGACGCCGGGCCGCCTCGAGGACCTCGTCGAGCAGGGCCGCCTCGACCTCTCGAACATCACCATCACGGTGCTCGACGAGGCCGACCACATGTGCGACCTCGGCTTCCTCGAGCCCGTGCAGCGCATCCTCCGCCAGACCGCCGACGGCGGCCAGCGGCTGCTGTTCTCGGCCACGCTCGACAAGGGCGTCGCGACGCTCGTGGACGAGTTCCTGGTCGAGCCGAGCGTCCATGAGGTCGCCGGCGAGGACCAGGCGTCCTCGACCATCGACCACCGCGTGCTCCTGATCGAGCACCGCGACAAGGCCGAGATCATCGAGCAGCTCGCCGCCCGCCAGGGCAAGACGCTGATCTTCGCCCGGACCCGCGCGTTCGCGGAGCAGCTCGCGGAGCAGCTCGACCACGCGGACATCCCCGCGACGAGCCTCCACGGCGACCTCAACCAGTCGCGCCGCACCCGCAACCTCGCACTGCTCACCAGCGGACGCGTGGACGTGCTGGTCGCGACGGACGTGGCCGCGCGCGGCATCCACGTCGACGACATCGACCTGGTGATCCAGGCCGACGCTCCCGACGAGTACAAGACCTACCTCCACCGCTCCGGCCGCACCGGTCGCGCGGGCAAGACGGGCACGGTCGTGACGCTCATCACGCGCAACCGTCGCCGCCGCATGGAGGAGCTGCTCGACCGGGCCGAGATCGAGGCCGAGATGATCGAGGCCCGCCCCGGCGACCGCGTCCTGCGCGAGATCAGCGCCCCGGCCGAGTAGCCGCCGACCGCACGACGACGAGGCGCGGACCCCCTGCATCGGGGTCCGCGCCTCGTGTCGTTCGTGGTGAGTGCTGTGGTGCGGAGTGACGGCGAGTGCCGGGTCGTGGTGACCCTCCGACTCCGCACTGCGCAGGGCTTTGCGCTGTGCGGCTTCCCGTGGGGCGGCGCTGCGTTGCGCGACTCTGTGCTGGACGACTCTGTGCTGGACGACTCTGCAGTGCCCGGCTTCGCGGAGGGCTTCTGCACGCACGAACGCCGAAGGGTGGACACCGCGAGGTGCCCGCCCTTCGGCGTGTTCACCGGCCGGAGCCGGTGAGGGGAATTAGCTGGCCGGGGGGGTCAGCACGGTGTCGATGAGGTAGACGGTCGCGTTGGCGGTCTGGACGCCACCGCAGATGACGGACGCGTCGTTGACCTTCAGGTCGTCGCCGGAACCGGTGACGGTGAGGTTGCCACCCTGGACAGTGGCGTGGTCGCCGGCGATCGCGTCAGGGGCGATCTGGCCGGGGACGACGTGGTAGGTCAGGATCGAGGACAGCGTGGCGGCGCCCTCGGGGGTCTTGAGGGAGTCGACGGTCGCGGCGTCGAGCTTGGCGAACGCGTCGTCGACCGGGGCGAAGACGGTGAACTCGCCGCTGTTCAGCGTGTCGACGAGGTTGACGTCGGGGTTGAGGCCACCGGAGATCGCAGCGGTCAGGGTGGTGAGCAGCGGGTTGTTCGACGCGGCGGTCGCAACGGGGTCGAGCGACATGCCCTCGACCGAGCCGGCGCCGTCCGGGACCTGCTCGGCGTAGGCGGCACAGCCGGGGCCGACGAGGTTCGCGGCCGGGTCCATGGTCGCCATGGGGGTCGAGGAGGCGGAGGCCGACGAGGTGGCCATCGGGGTCGACATCTCGGTCGCCGCGTCGCTGGCGGCGGTGGTCGAGCCGCTTCCGCTCGAGCAGGCGGTGAGGCCGAGGGCGGCGGTGCCCAGCAGGGCGAATGCGGCGAGGGCGGAACGCTTGGTGGATCGCATGGGATTACTCCTTCGTGAGACGGCCCCCACGTGATGCGGAGGACCTGTTCTGTGTGGACCGTGTCGCGGCCGTTGACATGTGTTCGGAGCCCTCCCTGCGGGGGTTTGGATTTCTTTCGGTGATCTAGGTAACGGCTTCGTAACGGCAGGGAACCGGGACGGCGGGGAGCTGCTCCGCCGCGTCGATTACCCTGGAGACGTCGCGCGCACGCGTCGACGCGACGACGAGAGGACGGGCGAGTGCAGACCCGAGGTGCACGAGTGGCTCGCGGCGTCGCCGCCGCTCTCGCAGCGACCGCCACGGCCGCCGCCTCCCACACGCTCGCGGGCGCCGAGACCCCCGCTCCTGCCGTGCTCGCCCTCGCCGCGGCGTTCGCCGTCGTCGTCTGCGTCCTCCTCTCGGGGCGCCGTCCGTCCCTTCCCCGGCTGACGCTCTCCGTGCTCCTCAGCCAGATCGCGTACCACGGCCTCTTCCTCATCACGGGCAGCGGTGGGGAGGTGAGCGTGGTCGGGACGACGGGCACCGGCGCGCACTTCCACGACGGGTCGACCATCGAGCTGATCGCCGGCGGAGGCGGACACGCGGCCCACGCTCCGCTGATGCTCGTCGCCCACCTCGCTGCGGCTGCCTTCACGATCGCGGCGTTCCGGTACGGCGAGCGCCTCTTCTGGACGCTGGGAGCAGGCCTCCAGCGCGTCGTCGTACGGATCGTCGCCCGCGCGTCCGCGGTCGCGCTCCCGTCGGCACCCGGCGTCTCGATGACGGGCACCCCCGAGCCGCGGGCGCCCCGTTCCCTCGACGCGGTCCTCTCGATCCTCCGGCACCGCGGGCCGCCGCTGCGGGTCCTCCGCGCCGCCTGACGCCCCTCCCGTGCGGGAGCGGCTCCGGTCGGCGCCTCCGCATGCACCGCGAACCCGCGCTGCGTCCAGAACTCCCGGCCCCGCGCCGGATCTCCCCCGAGGACACGACCGTCATGACCCGTTCTTCTTCTTCTTCTTCTTCTTCTTCCTTCTCGCGGCTCCGCCTCGTCGGCAGCGGCGCACTCGTCGCCGCCGGATCGATCGCGCTCGCTGTCGCCGCGCCCACTGCGGCCAGCGCACACGTGACCGCGGCGGCGAGCAGCACCGCCGCCGGCTCGTACACGGTGGTGACGTTCTCGCTGGCCCACGGCTGCGAGGGCTCGCCGACGACGGGACTCACGATCACGATGCCCGACGGCATCAACTCGGTCAGCCCGACGATCAACCCGAACTGGGACGTCGTGAAGAACGAGGTCGCGATCGCCGACCCGGTCACCGACTCCCACGGGAGCACCGCGACCAAGCGGGTCTCGGACGTGGTCTACACGGCGAAGACGCCCCTCGCCGACGGCTACCGCGACACCGTCGCCCTCCAGCTGCAGCTCCCCGAGGACGCGGCGGGCTCCACGCTGGAGTTCCCCGTGCTGCAGACGTGCGAGACCGGCAGCACCGCCTGGGACCAGCCGACCGTCGACGGCCAGGACGAGCCCGAGCTGCCCGCTCCCACCGTCGCGGTGACCGCGGCGGAAGCGGGGTCCGGCCACGGGGGCGGACACGACGACGACGGCGACGGTGACGACGCGGTCGCGACCACCGCCTCGGCGACGACGGCCACGAGCGGCGACGACGTGCTCGCCCGCATCCTCGGAGTCGGTGGGCTCGTCGTCGGCGCGGTCGGCGTGGCCGTCGGGCTCGCCTCCCGCCGCCGCGGACCCCGGGCGTCGGCGTGACCCGTCGGAAGGCCCTCGTCGCCGTTACCGCGATCGGGCTGCTCGGCTCGATCGCGGTGGCGGCGCCCGCCAGCGCGCACAACTACCTCGTCTCGACGACTCCCGCTGCGGACTCGACCGTGACGGAGCAGCCGGGAACGCTGGTGCTGACGACGAACGACGACCTGCTCGTCCTCGGGACGGACGGAACGGCGGCGGCTCTCCGCGTCGTCGGGCCGGACGGGCTCTACTACGGCGACGGCTGCGTCAGAGTCGTCGGGCCGGAAGCATCGATGCCGCTCGAGCTCGGCGCGGCGGGGGAGTACGAGGTGACCTGGCAGGTCGTGTCCACCGACGGGCACCCCGTGTCGGGCCAGTACGCGTTCGACTGGGCGCCGGCCGACGGGACCGCGCTCGCCGAGGGGTCGGACTCGGTCCCGGACTGCAACGGCACCGTCGCGGTCTCAGGAGGACAGGCCGAGTCAGCCGACGAAGCGCAGGCGACGTCCGGATCGGACCCCGCACTCCTCGGGGACGTCCTGTGGATCGGCGGCGCTCTCGCCGCGGTCGCCGCCGCCATCGGAGTGACGCTCCTCGTGCTGCGACGGCGACCCCGCGACTGAGGCTCGTGAGCCTCCTGGGGTGGCGGTCGGTCAGTTCAGGAGGCTCGCGAGGGGCCCTTCGCCGAGACCGGTCAGGACGGCCGCCGCGTCCTCGTAGACGGCGACGGCTCCGGCCTCGCGGAGTTCGTGCTCCGAGGTTCCGCCGGAGAGGACTCCGACCGTTGCCAGGCCCGCGCGCTCGGCGGCCAGGACGTCCCAGGTCGCGTCGCCGACCATGACGGCGCGGTCGACGGAGACACCCGCGCGGTCGAGCGCGATAGAGATCAGGTCGGGTGCTGGCTTGGCGGTGGAGACGTCGGCGCCGCTGGTGACAGCGTGGACGGACCCGCCGAAGTCGAGGACGTCGAGAAGCACGTCCAGCTCGTTCTGCGGTGCCGAGGTGGCGAGGACGACGTGGACGCCTCGACCGACGAGCGTCGCGACGAGCTCGCGAGCTCCCGGAAGTGGAACGATGCGTGCTGTCGTCTCGGTGTAGTTCTTGGTGTGCAGCGACTTCACCAGTGCGCGCTGCTCCTCCTTCACTTCGTCCTCGAGGAGCATGTCGAGCAGCTCCGACGAGTCTGCGCCGATCGCTCGTTGGATGCGCCAGGCGGGGACGACGAGGTCGGCCTGCCAGAAGGCGCGCGACCACGCCTCGACGTGGAGGAAGTTCGTGTCGGCGAGGGTCCCGTCGATATCGAAGAGCACCGCCGAGGTCCCCGTCGTCGCGTCTTTCCTGTCCTTCGTTCCTGCCATATCGCTGCCCCTCTTGTCGCTTCCGCGCCTATCGGCCCGTGCCGTCCACGCTACGCGGGCGCGCCGAAGCGGGCCCGCCCCTTGACCTGCCCGTCCACGCCACCCGACCTGCCCCTTGTCACGGCCCGCCGGTCCCGGTCGGATCGTGTCCGCCCTCCGTCCCGTTCCCCGGCTCCCCGGGCCGGGTGACATGCTGCCGTCCCGTCGGGCTCGTCCAGTGCAGCGTGCCGTCCGGCTCCTGCCGGTGGGTCCACCCCGTGGTGTGGCGGAGCCGGTGGTGGTGTCGGCAGAGGTGTGCGAGGTTGTCGACCGACGTGGTGCCTCCGTGCTGCCAGTCGTTCGTGTGGTCGACGTCCGCGTGGCGGGTGCTGCGGGTGCATCCCGGGAACCGGCAGGTCCCGTCGCGGTGCTGGAGGTGGCGACGCAGGTCCGCCGGCACTCGGTAGGAGTCGCGTCCGACGGAGAGGACCGCTCCGCTCTCCGGATGGGTGAGCAGCCGCGTGAACGAGGGAGCACCTGCTGTGAGACGCCGCGCGGTCTCCGGATCGACGGGTCCGTATCCGTCGAGGACGGCGGGCTGGTCGGACCGCCCGAGGAGGGTCAGCGCCGGCACGGTCACCGCGACTTCGGCGCGCACTCCCGCCGGCATCGACGTGCCGTCTCCCTCGGCCGATGTCTCCCCGTCGACCAGCAGCGCAGCGGCGATGTCTGCGCGGAGCTGGCCCAGCGTCCGCTCCTCGTCCGGCAGATCCGCGAGGGAGCGGGCGGCCCGGTCGATCCTGTCCATCGCGCCGAGCACATCGGGAGCTGCGGTGTAGAGGTGCAGGATCGCCATCCCGTCGTCGAGGCCCTCCACCCAGAGCGCGCGACGACGGGCGCAGTCCCGATGACGTTCGCTGAGCGTCTGCGGGTGCAGCCGTTCCCGGAGCGACCGGAGGGCGCGTCGCAGCTGGGGCGGCGTGCAGGCGACCGCGATCGTGGCGGCCTCCTCGTCGAAGCGCCCACGGACCTCGGCCGGGACGTCGAGCGCTCCTCGCACCACGAGTCGCGCGTGCTCGGGGGAGAGCGCTCCGTCCGCGAGTGCGCGCAACGTCGCCGGGAGGTCGTTCACCAGCAGGCGTGCCTCGTCGACCAGTGCAGAGGCGTGCGCCTCCGAGACCCGGAGTCTCGTCGCGAGCTCCGCGATCAGCGCCCGGTGCGCCGCCTCCGCCCGATCCACCTGCACCTGGACGTGCTCGCCGACGAGCGCCGCGGGTGCCGCCATCGCGAGGCGGCGTGCCTCCTCGACTGCCCGGTACCGGGATGCCTCGACGGCGGACCGCTCAGCGTGCCGTGAGCCGGCGAGCGCGAGCGCCTCCGTGAGCGCGTCGTCTACTGTCGCCGATTCCTTCATGCCCTGATCTCACCGGACGAAGTCTCGCCGTGGGCCTCGGGAGCGCCGTTTCATCGGACAGCATCGCGAAGAACCGTCTGTGGAGGAGCGTCGCCCCCCTCACACCTTCCGCGGCACCGTGAACACCGTCTCCACTCCGGCCGAGTACAGCACCGAGTCCGGCGCGCGCGCCGCCAGCCCGGGGAAGCCCGCGGCGTCGAGCAGCCCGTCGTCGAGCGCGAGCAGCTCCGCGCGGCGCAGCGGCCACGGCCGGTGCAGGTTGCGGCCGTACCAGGTGGAGCCCAGGTGCCGCTCGTGGTAGGCCCAGCGTGCGGTGAGGAACGAGGCGAGCGGGTCCTCGTCGACCGGCTCGCCCGGGCGGACGACGATCCGGGAGCGGGCGGCCGAGTCCGAGTGCCGGATCGTGTCGTAGATCACCGCGCCGTGGCGGTGCTCGATGCTCATCCGGGCCCAGCGGTAGGGGAGCCCGAACACCGCCTGCGCGGTGAGCACGGGAAGGAGGTGGGAGGCGTCGAGCGAGACGAACACGACTCCGCGTCGTCCCTGCTCGTCGACGGAGTAGAGCCGGACGTTCACCTCGGGGAAGGTGCCGAGCCAGGGCACCCGCGGGCCGCCGAGGAAGGCCGTCCGCGAGAGCCGGAACGGGATCAGGCCCACCCAGGAGGAGCCGTCGTGCTCGTCGGGCCTCGTCCCGGCCGGGAGGTGGGGCGCCACCAGGGCGGGGTCGACCCGCCAGTGCAGGAACGTCGCCTCGGTCCAGCGCTGCTTCAGGATGCGCGGTCCGCCGAGCGCGGGCGCGGAACGGGTGACGGGTTCGACGGAGCTCACGCGCCCATCGTGCTCCGGTGTGCTGCGAGCTCGCCCATGCAGGCGCGCTCAGCGGCGCGCGGCGAGGGCCTTCAGTGTCTCCAGCACCAGGGCCACCGGTGCGGAGGAGGCGGCGGAGTTCCGCACGACGGCCTCGAGGGAGCGGACGGGCCGGGGACGGACGACGGGCACGGCGCGGACGCCGTCCGGCAGGCGGTGGGCCGCGAGCTCCGGCAGGACCGTCACCCCCATGCCCGCGGCGACGAACGCGGCGGCGGTGATGTGGTCGTTGGCCTGGACGTGGAAGGGCGGCGCGAACCCGGCGGCGGCGCAGGCCTCCACGACGTTCCGGCGGCACCAGCCGGTGGGCAGGTCGTTGTCGACCCAGCGCTCGTTCGCGAGCTCGGCGAGGTCGATCTCGCTCCGTGAGGCGAGCGGATGACCGTCGGGCAGGACGACGAGGTAGGGGTCGTCGAGGAGGTGGTGCGCCGTGAATCCGGGGGCGGTCGGCTCGGAGGAGGCGACGAGGAGCTGCACGTCGGGGCGCGCTCCGAGGTCGTCGTCGAGCTCCTCTCCCAGGCGCAGATCGAGGGCGAGGCCGGGGAACGCGGCGGTCAGCCGGCGGGCGACCTCCGGCATCCAGGCGCTGCCGACGGAGGCGAAGTACGTCACGGAGAGGCGGCCGGAGCGGCCCTCGCGCAGCTCCTCCACCACGGCCTCCGCTTCGGCGAGGCGCTCGAGGACGCGGTCCGCCTGGGCGGCGAGGGCGCGTCCGGCGGGGGTCGGGCGGACGCCGCGGCCCACCCGCTTCAGCAGGGTCAGTCCGGTCTCGCGCTGCAGAGCGGAGAGGTGCTGGCTGACGGCGGACGGCGTGTAGCCGAGGCCGGAGGCGGCTCCCGCGATCGAGCCGGAGGCGACGACGGAGCGGAGGATGCGGAGCCGGTGCACGTCGAGCATGGGACGACCGTACAGTCCGGCTGAACGATCCGACAGTGAACGGAACTGGTGCTGAATCCCCGGCGGCGCCACGATGGCCTCATGACCGACGTCTCCTCCTCCGCCCCGCCCTCCATGAGGGACGCCCTCCTGCTGTGGGGCGCGATCGCGGTCACCGTCCTGCTCTGGGCGTCGGCTTTCGTCGGCATCCGCGCCACGACGGAGGACTTCGGCCCGGGCGCGCTGACCCTCGGCCGCATCGTGGTGGGGTCGCTCGCGCTCACGGTGGTGCGCGTCGTCCTCACCGCCCGGAGGCGCCGCTCGGAGGCGGCTCCGGATCCGCGCACGGCGGTCCCGCGCGGGCGCCTCCTCCTGCTCGTGCTGGGCTGGGGGGTCGCCTGGTTCGGGGTCTACAACCTGGCGTTGAACGCTGCGGAGCGGCACGTCGACGCGGGGACGGCGGCGCTGCTGGTGAACATCGCGCCGATGATCACCGCCGTGCTCGCCGGGCTGCTGCTGGGGGAGGGGTTCCCCCGCCGTCTCCTCGCCGGGATGCTCGTGGCGCTGACCGGCGTCGCGGTGATCGCGTTCTCCACCTCCACCGGGCAGTTCGACGTGATCGGCGTCGCCCTCGGCCTGGTCGCCGCCGTCGTCTACGGCAGCGCGGCGACCCTTCAGAAGCGCCTGCTGGGCCGGATCGACGCACCGACGATGACCTGGCTCGGCTGCCTCGCCGGCACGGTCGCGTGCCTGCCCTTCGCCCCGGAGCTCGTCGAGGCGCTCGCCGCCGCTCCGCTCTCCTCGATCCTGGCCGTGGTCTACCTCGGGATCTTCCCAACGGCCGTCGCCTTCACGACGTGGGGGTACGTCCTCGCGCGCTCCAGCGCGGGTCGCACCGCGGCGTCCACCTACGCGGTGCCCGCGGTGGTGGTGCTGCTGTCCTGGCTCGTCCTGGGCGAGACCCCGCCGCTCGCCGCGCTGCTCGGAGGCGCGCTCGCCCTGGCCGGAGTCGCGGTGGCGACGCTGCGGAGGCGCCCGAAGGCGGTCTGACCGGCGGCGGATGCTCCTCCACAGCCGCCCGATCGCGTCGAGTCCTCGGACGAGGCGGCTCGCGGGGATCCCGCGGGAGGGCCCGGGATATGCTGGGCGGACGTTCATCCCAGTCGGCGCCGAGCGCCAGGAACGGTGAGGATCCCGATGACCGAGGCCCTGCAGCCGCCCGTCCAGAACGCCCTCTCGCTCACGCCTCCGGAGCCGGTGGCAGCGGTGCCGACCACCTCGGCGCCGTCGATCGCGCCGAAGGTGCCGGAAGCCGCCCTGCCCGGCCTCGAGGCGAAGGTCGACGGCTACCTCGACACGCTCCTGGCGACGGAGTCCCGCAGCCCCGAGTTCGCGACGCGGGCCAACGACATCCGCACGATGGGCGACGCCGACATCCGCTCGGCCGCCGACTCGTCGAACCGGCTGCTGAGCACGCCGGTGCGCGCCCTCCAGGAGGGCGGGCTCTCCGAGGGGTCGACCATCGGCAAGACGCTGCTCGAGCTGCGCCGCACGGTGGAGGATCTGGACCCGTCCGAGGACAACCTGCAGAAGAAGATCCTGGGCTTCATCCCGTTCGGCAACAAGATCACCGACTACTTCCGCCGCTACGAGAGCGCCCAGTCGCACCTGAACGCGATCATCCAGGCCCTGTACGACGGGCAGGACGAGCTGCGGAAGGACAACGCGGCCCTGAATCTCGAGAAGCAGAACCTCTGGGAGACGATGACCCGTCTCAACGAGTACATCTACGTCGCCGAGCGGCTCGACGTGAAGCTCTCGGCGAAGATCGCCGAGCTCGACGCGACCGATCCGGAGCGGGCGAAGGCGCTGCGCGAGGACGTCCTCTTCTACGCGCGCCAGAAGCACCAGGACCTGCTGACCCAGCTGGCCGTGTCGATCCAGGGCTACCTCGCGATCGACGTCGTCATCAAGAACAACGTCGAGCTGATCAAGGGCGTCGACCGCGCGACGACCACGACCGTCTCGGCGCTGCGCACGGCGGTCATCGTGGCGCAGGCGCTCGCCAACCAGCGCCTCGTGCTCGATCAGATCACGGCGCTGAACACCACGACGTCCAACATGATCGAGGCCACCTCGCGCATGCTCGCCGACCAGTCGGCCTCGATCCAGTCGCAGGCCGCCTCGGCCACGGTCGGGCTGCCGCAGCTGCAGGCCGCGTTCGCGAACATCTACCAGACGATGGACTCGATCTCGGACTTCAAGATCAAGGCGCTCGACAGCATGGCCCAGACCGTCGGAGTCCTGCAGACCGAGACGGCGAAGGCCGGCGAGTACGTCGAGCGGGCCCGCCGCAGCAACTCGGACATCGACGCGACGTCCTCGCTCGATCTCGGCCGCTAGCCGATGGGCTGGTTCTCCCGCCTGTTCACGGGTGCCCCCGCGGCGCCGGAGGAGACCGCGCCCGCTCTGCCGAGCGTCCCGACGAGCAAGGACATCCTCGCGGCGCTCGACAGGGTCGGCACGCGGACGGAGGGCCGGGTGCCCGGCATCGTCGCGGCGCGCATCCAGCGGATCGACGAGACGGTCCGCGAGATGGTGCCCCGTCTCGACCGCCTCGGCGGGATGAGCCGTCAGGGCCACACCGTCGTCGCGACCGCGACCAGCTACCTCCCCGAGGCGGTGGAGGGCTACCTCCGCCTGCCGAGGGACTTCGCCGACCGCCGCGCCGTGCACAGGGGGAAGACCTCGCTGATGATCCTCTGCGACCAGCTCGACCTCCTCGGAGGCACGCTCGACCGCATCTCGGACGCCGTCTCGCGGCAGGACGCCTCGGCGCTGATCGCGCACGGGCAGTTCCTGGCCGAGAAGTTCACGGAGTCCTCGCTCTCCCCGAGCGGTCTCGACGCGCCTCCGCAGCCGGGAGCGCCGTCCGGATCCGGCTCGCTGACCCCGCCGAGCGCCTCGTGACCGCGCTCGCCCCAGCGCTGGACGCCCTCGTGCTCGCGGGGACGGCCGCCGGCCTCGACGCCGCGGCCGTCCGCGACGAGGGTGCGCGGCTGGCCGCCGCCGTCGCCGAGTCGATCCGCGGCGCCGGACAGGACTGGCTCGCCGCGACCGGCGCGACGGGCGGTCTGGAGGCGTTCTTCACCGCCGCCTCGAGCGGCCGGCGCTGGCGGTCGGGGCCGACCGATCAGCTGGCCGCCCTGGTCGGCGCGGGCTCGCACCACTCCTCCGCCTACGCCCGCGCCCTGACCGAGGTCGTCTCGGCGGCCAGCGCTCTCGGCGACCCGGGCATCGGCGGCATCGCCTCCGCCTCCGCGACCGCCGCGGCCCAGCTCTCCGCCGTCCCGGGCGCCCGGGGCGCCGCTCCGACGACGAGCGGAGGAGTACCGCACACGACCGGCCGGACGCCGGACGGTGCCGCGAGCGCCGACCTGCCGACCGGTCTGCCCGCCGGCGTGCCCGGGGTCGACGAGATCCTCGAGCGCCTCCGCCGGACCGAGCACGACGGTCCGCAGGACGAGCCGGCGCCCGCCGCCGCTCCCGCCGCGGAGCCCGCCTCCGAGCCGGAGCCGCTCGACCCGCCGGAGTCCATCGACGACCTGCTCGCCGAGCTCGACGCGCTGATCGGCCTCGACCGGGTGAAGAGCGAGATCAAGCGGCAGACGCAGCTGCTCCGGATCGACACCCTGCGCCAGGCCGCCGGACTCAGCACGCCCACGCTCACCCGCCACCTCGTCTTCACGGGGAACCCCGGCACGGGCAAGACGACGGTGGCGCGGCTGGTCTCGCGGATCTACCGCTCGCTCGGCATCCTCTCGAAGGGCGTGCTCGTCGAGGTCGACCGATCGGAGCTGGTGGCCGGCTACCTCGGGCAGACCGCGACGAAGACCGCGGAGGTGATCGCCTCCGCGCGCGGCGGCGTCCTCTTCATCGACGAGGCCTACGCGCTCGCGCTCGACCAGTACGGCGCGGAGGCGGTCACCACCCTCGTGAAGGACATGGAGGACCACCGCGGCGACCTCGTCGTGATCGTCGCCGGCTACTCCGGGCCGATGCAGGGCTTCCTCGACACGAACCCGGGACTCGCCAGCCGCTTCTCGACCACGATCGACTTCGCCGACTACTCCGACGACGAGCTCTCGGCGATCTTCGGCCGCCTCGCCGCCTCCGCGGACTTCGAGCCGACGGAGGAGGCGCTCGCCGCGTTCGCGGGCCTCGCCTCGGCGCAGCAGCGCACGGAGGCGTTCGGCAACGGGCGCTGGGTCCGCAACGTCCTCGACGCGGCGATCGCCCGGCACGCCTGGCGCCTCCGCGACGTGGAGGAGCCGACGCTCGACGAGCTGCGCATTCTGCTCCCCGAGGACGTGGTGGAGAGCCCCGAAGCTTCGAGCAGCCCGGACGGAGCCGGCGACGACGACGAGGGCGCGGTCGACGGCTCTGAGGAGGCCTTCGGGCAGGCGGACGCCGCCCCGAGCGGCACGGCCGTCCCCGTCACCGACGACCCCGAGGAGGAGAGCCGTTGAGCACCGCACCCGCCGCGCCGCCCGCGCAGAGGATCCCCGAGCCGCCCCTCGTCCAGGTCGCCAACCGGCCGGCGCAGCGGAAGCCGTCGCTGCTGGCCCGCGCGACCGCGACCACTCCGGCCACCCTGCGCCTCCTGCTCGCCCTGACGGCGCTGGCGGCCGTGCTGTTCGGCGTGTTCGCGCAGCAGGCAGGAGCGATGCAGGCGCGCGCCGCGACCACGGCCCGGGAGCAGTCGGCGCAGCTGCTCGGCGTGCAGAACGTCCGCACGCTGCTGGTGGACGCCAACGCGATCGCGGCCAACACCTTCCTCGTCGGCGGACTGGAGCCGACCGAGCTGCGGGCATCGTACGTCTCGAGCCTCACCGGCGCCGCCTCCGCGATCGCCGGACTCTCGGCCGCCGACTCGGCGGACACCCGGGCCCTCGCCCGGGTCGCCAGCAGCATCACGACCTACAGCGGGCTGATCGAGCAGGCGCGGGCCAACAACCGGCAGGGCTTCCCCGTCGCCTCGGCGTATCTCGACCAGGCGTCGACGGCCCTCTCGGGAGACGGCGGCATCCTCGAGGACCTCGACGGGCTCGTCGACTCCGGTGCCGACCGGGTCGCGGCCGCCTACGACGCCGTCCGCTGGAGCGTCCTGCTCATGATCGGCTCGCTCGTGATGCTGGTCCTCCTCCTGGCGGCGCAGCTCTGGCTCGCCCGCCGCACGCACCGCTACCTCAACCGCCCGCTCGCCACGGGGACCGCCCTCCTGCTTGTCGTCGGCGTCGGCGGGGCGCTCGCCTACGGATCGGTCGCGGCGGACGCGGGGACGGCGCGGGTCGAGTCCTACCGCGAGGCGCTCACCTTGTCGAACGCGCTCATCGCCGCGAGCGACGCCAAGTCGCTCGAGAGCTTCACGCTGATCAAGCGCGGCTCCGGCGCCGCCCTCGAGGAGCGCTACACCCAGGCAGTCGACTCCGCCCGGGAGAAGCTGTCGGGCGACCTGCAGGACGAGCTGGCGAGGACACGGCTCGTCGACGAGTTCGGGCAGTGGCAGTCGTTCCACGAGGAGATCCGGCAGGCGGACGACGCCGGGAACTGGGACCAGGCCGTCCGCGTCGCCACGATCACCGGGAACGGCACGCCGAACGAGCTCTTCACCACCTTCTCCGACGACGCCCGCGACGTGGTGCAGGAGAAGGCACTGGCCGCCGCCACCACGCTCGATCGAGGCGCGGAGTTCGCGACCCTCGTCTCGTGGATCCTGCTGGCGGCCGGTCTCGCCGGAGCCGTGTTCGCCTGGCGCGGCATCGCCCAGCGACTGGAGGAGTACCGATGAACCGCCTGCGCGCCGCCGCCCTCGCCCTGGCCACCGCCGCGGCTCTCGCCCTCACCGGCTGCACGACGGGGGCGGACGACCTCGGCACGCCCCTCGCCGCGGCGACCCCGACTCCGACGGCGAGCGCGTCCGCTCCCGCCGCTCCTGCCGCGGCGGACTGCTCGCCCTCGGCGGTCACCTCCTACGCGCCGACCGGCGTGACCGACAGCACCAGGCTCGCGGAGATCCGCGGGCGCGGGACCCTGCGCGTCGGCGTCTCGGCCGACACCCTCCTGATGAGCGCCCGCAACCCGATCACGGGGGCGATCGAGGGCTTCGACGTCGACATCGCCCGCGAGGTCGCCCGGGCGATCCTCGGCAGCGACTCCATCGACTACGTCGTGATCACCTCCGCTCAGCGCCTCCCCGCGCTCACCGGCGGCGACGGCGCCCCGCAGGTCGACATGGTGGCTCGCACCCTCACGATGACCTGCGATCGCTGGAGCTCGATCGCCTTCTCGTCCGAGTACTACGACGCCGGCCTCAAGGTGCTCGTCTCCGACGACCCCGACGGCGTCCCGATCACGGGCATCGGCGACCTCGACGGCGAGAGGGTCTGCGCGCCCAGCGGCACCACGACGCTCAGCCGCCTGCAGAACGACTACCCGGAGGTCGAGGCCGTCGAGGCCGCCACGCACTCGCAGTGCCTCGCCCTCTTCCAGGCAGGAGAGGTCGACGCCATCGCGGGCGACGACACGATCCTCGCGGGCTTCGTGGCGCAGGACCCTTACGCGAAGGTCGTCGGCGACGCCCTGAGCTCGGAGCCCTACGGCCTCGGCCTGCCCGCCGACGACCCCGACTTCGTGCGCTTCGTCAACGCCTCGCTCGAGAGCATCCGCAGCGACGGCCGCTGGCAGAGCATCTACGAGCGCTGGCTCGGGGTCCTCGGCGAGGCCTCGCCGCCGGCCCCGGTGTACGGCCGATGAGCACCGGTCTCGCGGAGGGGACCCCCGTCGCTCCGGGCCGGCTGGGGGAGGCCGCGCCGCAGCGCGAGCTCTTCGAGTACCTCGCCGCTCTCACCCGCTGGCTCCAGCGGACCACGCGCGAGCTCTCGCGGCTGGACGCCGCCGCGCTGGCGTCGCCGCAGGCCGAGAACTACACAGCCGACGTGGTGCTCGCCCAGTCGCTCCGCGAGTCGGTCACCAGGCGCCTCGCCGAGCTCGAGGCGGTCTGGGACTCCGGCCGCGTCGACGTCGTGGCGCGCGAGCGGATGTCGCAGCTGATCTGGGGCCGTCTCGACGCCTCCGGGAGCGGCGCGGTCTCGCTGGTGGAGGCGGTGCGCCTCTGCGACGCGGTCGTCGGCCAGCTGCGCTCCCGGCTCCAGCTCGACCCCAGCGGCACCGACGTCGCCGGGCGGATCGTGGGGGTGCGCGCCGAGATCGAGCGCTGCCGCGACCTCACCCGTGACGGCGGCGGCACGGTCGACCGCGAGCGGGCGGAGCGGGTCGCCGTGCTGCGCTCCCGCCTCGACGCGCTCGCCGAGCGGGCGGGCCGGGGAGCCGACGTGTCGGGGCCGCTCGGCCAGCTCGAGAGCGACTCCGCCCGGCTCGAGCGCGACCTGATCATCGCCGCGTCCGAGCGGCGCGGACTCGAGCGCGACCGCCGTCGGGCGCGCGAGCTGGCGGAGGCGGCCGAGCGACGCGAGGCGCCGCTGCGCGAGCTCGTGGCCCGCTGCCGCCGCGAGATCGCCGACCCGCCGCGGCTGGCCGTGCCCGACGTCTCCCGGCTGGGCGATCCTCCGTCCGACCGCGAGGCGCTCGACGCGCACCTCGCCCGGCTCACCGCCGTCGGCCGCGCGTTCGACGCGGTCGAGGCCGCCTACACCTCGCCGCTGCGCGAACGGGCCGCCCTGGGCTTCCGCCTCCGGGCGCTGCGGGAGCGGGCCGAGGGCAACGGCCGCGCTGCCACCGCCGTCGGCGTCGCGGCCGAGGAGGAGGTGCGCGCCGCTCTCGACGCGGTGCCCTGCTCCGTCCCGCTCGCCCGCCACCTGGTCGAGCAGTACGACGTCGTCACCCGCGACCTCCCGCACCCCGACCCCGCGCACCACCGGAAGGCCACTTTATGAACGGCGCCCCCTGCACCGCGACTCCCGGCTGCACCGGGACGATCGAGGACGGCTACTGCAACGTCTGCGGCCTCCCGCCCGAGGAGGGCGCCGCCGCCTCCACGCCGACCGCGCGCCGCGCCGCTCCGGCCTCCCCGCCGGCCACCGCCTCCGCCGCCTTCGGCACCGGCTTCGTCGAGGGCACCCCCGGCGCCACGGCACCCGGGCCCGCGGAGGAGTCGGCCACCGCGCGCAGCACGCGCACCTCCTCCGCCCGCCTCGCCACCGCCGCCCTCGGCTCCGCCCGCACGGCGCAGACCGGCTCGAAGGTCACCCGCCGCGTCGGCACCACCTCGACCCGACTGCGCGGCCCGAGGCTCGGCGCCGGGCTCACCACCGTCCCGTCCCGCCCGGCCGCCGACCCGATGGCCGCTCTGATGACCGAGGCGGTCCTCCCCGAGCGCAAGCGCTTCTGCTCGCACTGCGGCACGGCCGTCGGCCGCGGGCGCGACGGTCGGCCCGGCCGCACCGAGGGGTTCTGCCCCAACTGCCGCACGCCGTTCTCGTTCACTCCGCAGCTGGTGAAGGGCGACGTCGTCGGCGGCCAGTACGAGGTCGTCGGCTGCCTGGCCTACGGCGGCCTCGGCTGGATCTACCTCGCGCGCGACCGGAACGTCTCGGGGCGCTGGGTGGTGCTCAAGGGCCTGCTCAACTCCGGCGACCCCGATGCGTACGCGGCGGCCGTCACCGAGCGCCGGTTCCTGGCCGAGGTCGAGCACCCGCTGATCGTCGAGATCTACAACTTCGTCCTGCACGACGGCGCCGGCTACATCGTGATGGAGTACGTCGGCGGGCCGAGCCTCAAGCAGATCCTGAAGGAGCGGCTGGACGCCAACGGCGGCGCCGCGGATCCGCTGCCGGTGGACCAGGCGCTCGCCTTCGTGCTCGAGGTCATGCCCGCCTTCGCCTACCTGCACGACCACGGCCTGCTCTACTGCGACTTCAAGCCGGACAACATGATCCAGGTGGGCGACCAGGTCAAGCTGATCGACCTCGGCGGAGTGCGCCGGATCGACGACGAGGACTCCGCCATCTACGGCACCGTCGGCTACCAGGCTCCGGAGGTCGCCGACCTCGGTCCCTCGGTCGCCTCCGACGTCTACACGATCGGCCGCACGCTGGCCTCGCTGGTGCTCGACTTCCGCGGCAACCAGACGACCTTCGTCGCCTCGCTGCCGCCCGTGTCGGAGACGCCGCTGTTCCAGCGCTACGACTCCTTCTACCGCCTGATCGCGAAGGCGTGCGCTCCCGACCCGCAGGACCGCTTCGCCACGGTGGACGAGATGCGCGGCCAGCTGCTCGGAGTGCTGCGCGAGGTCGTCGCGACCGACCGCGGTCCCGGACACCCCGCGCTGCACTCGACGGAGTCGGCCCTGTTCGAGGCGCCCGTGGCCGACGTGGTCGACCGCGTCCCGCCGTGGGACGCGCTGCCGGCGCTCCGCCGCGACGAGTCCGATTCCGCCCGGTCGTGGCTCGCGGGCGTGAACGTCGCCGACCCGATCGTGCGCCTGCGCGCTCTCGCGCTCGCGCCCACCGTGACGGTCGAGGTGCGGCTCGCCCGCGCCCGGGCGGCGATCGAGGCGCAGCGCTGGGAGGAGGCGGCCCGCGCGACGGGCGAGATCCTCACGGAGGACCCGTGGGAGTGGCGGGCGGTCTGGATGAGCGGCCTCGCGCAGCTCGCGCGCGGCGACGACATCGGGGCCCGCGCCTCCTTCAACACCGTCTACGGCCAGGTCCCCGGCGAGCTCGCCCCGAAGCTCGCGCTCGCCGCGGCGTGCGAGGCGAGCGGTGAGCCCGAGGTCGCCGAGTCCCTCTACGTGATCTGCGCCCGCGCCGACGCGAACTACACGGCACCCGCCGCCTTCGGTCTCGCGCGGGTGCGGCAGCTGCGCTCCGACCTCGACGGGGCGCTCGACGCGCTCGACATCGTCGCGCCCACGCGCTCCTCCTACTCCGACGCGCGCCGCCGCCGGGCGGAGCTGCTGGCGGAGTCGGGCCGCGGGCTGCCCGCGCTCTCGGCCGCCCTCGCGAGCGTCGACTCCGTGTCGATCGACCAGCGGACCCGCCTCGAGCTCACGACCCAGGTCCTCGCCTCCGCCCTCGAGCTGGTGCGGCGCGACGGCCCGGCCGAGGGAGCGACCCTCGGCGGGGTCGAGGCGAACGAGGCTGCCATCCGCGACGGCCTCGAGGCCTCCTACCGCGCGCTCGCCGCCTCCACTCGCGAGCGCGACGAGCGCCTGCGCCTCGTCGACCGGGCCAACGAGGTCCGACGCTGGACGCTGACATGAGCGGCGCGCTGTCGACTCCCTGCCCGAACTGCGGCGAGCCGGTCACGACGGGCGACGCGTTCTGCGAGGCCTGCGGGACGCCGCTGATCGTCGCGGCCACCCCCTCCGCTCCGCCCGTCGCCGTCGGAGGATCCGCCGCCTGCGTCTACTGCGGGGGAGCGGTCGCCGAGGACGGCTACTGCGAGCAGTGCGGACGCCCCGCTCCGACCGAGCGCGAGCACTGGGCCGAAGCGCCGCACCCGCTGGTCGGCGGCGTCTGCGACCGCGGGCTCCGGCACCCGGCCAACGAGGACGCGATGGCGCTCGGGGCGACCACCGGCGCCGACGGCTCTCTGAGGACGGCGCTGCTGGTGGTCTGCGACGGGGTCTCCTCGACCCCCGACTCCGACAAGGCGTCGCTCGCCGCGGCCCGTGCGGCACTCAGCGCGCTGCAGGCCGAGGTCGGCGGGGAGAGCGCGGGAGCAGACCGCTGGCGCGCGCTGCTGCAGATGGCCACCGCGCGCGCCTCCGGAGCGATCGACGCGGCCGTGCCCGAGAAGCGGTCGAATCCGCCCTCGTGCACCTTCACCGCGGCGGTGCTGGACGGCGCGCTGCTCGTCACGGGCAACGTGGGCGACAGCCGCAGCTACTGGATGCCGGACGCGGGCGAGCCGCGGCAGCTCACGGTCGACGATTCGTGGGCGCAGGAGCAGATCGCCTCGGGAGTGCCGCGGGAGCAGGCCGAGACGGCGCCCGACGCTCACGCCATCACCCGCTGGCTCGGCGCCGACGCGCACGACGAGGAGCCGCGGGTCGCCTCCGAGGAGCTGACCGAGCCGGGCTGGGTTCTGGTCTGCTCCGACGGGCTGTGGAACTACGCGTCCGCCGCCGAGGACCTCGCGCGCGTGCTGCGCGAGGCGCAGGAGAGGGTGGGCGCGGATCCGGTCACGCTCGCGGAGGCGCTGGTCGCCTGGGCGAACGAGCGCGGCGGGCACGACAACATCACGGCCGCGCTGGCGCGGTTCGACCCGGCGGGTGCGGCGGAGACTGCGGCTGAAGCGTCCGCTGCCGAGGTGAACGGTGAGGAGACCGGTACAGCCGAGCAGGATACCGCCGACGCCGGCGCCGCCGACCTCGGCGCTGCGGATCCCGGCGCTGCGGATCCCGGCGCTGCGGACCCGAGCGCGGCCGACCCCGCCGCCTCGAGCCCCGACGCGGCCACCCCCTCGCCCGACGCCGACGCCGACGCCTCCCGTCCCACCGACTGAGCGCGCCGATCCGTCCAGACCACCCCTCCACCGCTGGACGGATCGGCACCCCCGCGGCCGTGGTCACGCCCCTACAGTCGTCGCCATGAGCATCGCCGAGCCCGCCACCGCCCTGTCCGTCGTCGGCCACTGGATCGACGGGGCTCCCTCGGCCTCCTCGTCCGGCCGCACCGCTCCCGTCTACGACCCGGCGCTGGGAGTCGCGACCAAGGAGGTCGCGCTCGCCGACTCCGCCGAGGTGGACGCCGCCGTCGCCTCCGCGAAGGCCGCGTTCCCCGCCTGGCGCGACACGTCGCTCGCGAAGCGGCAGCAGATCGTCTTCCGCTTCCGCGAGCTCCTCGAGGCGAAGAAGCAGGAGCTCGCCGAGCTGATCACGTCGGAGCACGGCAAGGTCGTCTCGGACGCGCTGGGCGAGATCACCCGAGGGCAGGAGGTCGTGGAGTTCGCGACGGGGCTCGCGCACCACCTCAAGGGCGAGTACTCGGAGCAGGTCTCCACCGGCGTCGACGTCTACTCGACCAAGCAGCCGCTCGGCGTGGTCGGCATCATCTCCCCCTTCAACTTCCCTGCGATGGTGCCGATGTGGTTCTTCCCCATCGCCATCGCCGCCGGCAACACCGTCGTGGTGAAGCCCTCCGAGAAGGACCCGTCCCCGGCGATCTGGCTCGGCGCCCTCTGGAAGGAGGCCGGCCTCCCCGACGGCGTCTACACGGTGCTCAACGGCGACAAGCAGGCCGTCGACGGGCTGCTCGAGCACCCCGACGTGCGCTCGATCTCGTTCGTCGGCTCCACCCCGATCGCGCAGTACGTCTACGAGACGGGCACCCGCCACGGCAAGCGCGTCCAGGCGCTGGGCGGGGCGAAGAACCACATGCTGGTGCTCCCCGACGCGGACCTGGACCTCGTCGCCGATTCCGCCATCAACGCCGGCTTCGGCTCGGCGGGCGAGCGGTGCATGGCGATCTCGGTCGTCGTCGCGGTCGAGCCCGTCGCCGACGAGCTCATCACCAAGATCCAGGACAGGGCGTCGAAGCTGCGCATCGGCGACGGCCGCCGCGGCTGCGACATGGGCCCGCTCGTCACCGAGGCGCACCGCGACAAGGTCGCCTCCTACATCGCGATCGCGGAGGAGGACGGCGCGGAGGTCGTCATCGACGGCCGCGGGATCGAGGTGGACGGGGACGCGAACGGGTTCTGGCTCGGCCCGACCCTGCTCGACAAGGTCCCCACCACCTCCCGCGCCTACACGGAGGAGATCTTCGGACCGGTGCTCTCCATCGTCCGCGTCGCCTCCTACGAGGAGGGCGTCGCACTCATCAACAACGGCGCGTTCGGCAACGGCACCGCGATCTTCACCAACGACGGAGGAGCGGCCCGCCGCTTCCAGAACGAGGTCGAGGTCGGCATGATCGGCATCAACGTCCCCATCCCCGTCCCCGTCGCCACGTTCTCCTTCGGCGGCTGGAAGGCGTCCCTCTTCGGCGACACCAAGGCTCACGGAGCCGAAGGCGTCCGCTTCTTCACCCAGCAGAAGGCCATCACCAGCCGCTGGCTCGACCCCTCCCACGGCGGCATCAACCTCGGGTTCCCGCAGCATTCCTAGGCTCTCTCCTCCTTCGTCGTCGATCGCCCGCAGTCGGCCTGGGAGGGTGGTCGCGTCTCGCAGAGCGTCCTGCGTTCCGCGCACGTCGATCCGCTGAGACGCGGATCACCGGTTGCGCTCCGCGGCGCTTGTGAGGCTCTCTCCTCCTGGCGTCGTCGATCGCCCGCAGCCGCGGCGCTGGTGAGCCTCTCTCCTCCTTCGTCGTCGATCGCCTGCGGTCGGCTGGGGAGGGTGGTTCCGTTCTGGAGGGCGTCGTGCGTTCCGCGCACGTCGATCCGCTGGGACGCGGATCACCGGTTGCGCTCCGCGCCGGCGGGAAGTGCTCGGTCGACCGGAGAGGCTCCTGAGCACCGCCGAGCGCAACCGGCGATCCGCGTGGGAGCGGATCGTCGTGCGCGGTACGCGACCCGCTCTTCCCATCGTTCCCGCGTTCTGAGGCCGACCGCGGCCGATCGACGACGCAGGAGGAGAGAGGCTCTTGAGCACCGCGCAACCGGCGATCCGCGTGGGAGCGGATCGTCGTGCGCGGTACGCGACCCGCTCTTCCCATCGTTCCCGCGTTCTGAGGCCGACCGCGGC